>JAVJTC010000007.1 GCA_040219085.1 Acidimicrobiales bacterium | reverse complement strand
GTCATAGAGCCGATACCCCAAACAGATACCCAGATCGAACCAGTCACGGTTCCCGTCATTGGTGACCGCAACCGGCAACACGCCGCCCTGCGGGTCCCCCAACACCGGACTCGACACATCCGAACCCGCCTCGGGATAGTTCCCCACCGGCGTCGACAGCGGCGAATACGTCGCGTCGACCGACAACGCCGTGTAGGTGATGTCCAACACTGGCGCAGGGGAATCCTCGAAGATCTTCGTGGAGCTCGTTGATGTGTAGTCGCCGTCGAGGCGGAACCCGTAGTTCGTCACGCCATCCGCCCACGCTTGGACGATGTCGGTCACATCGACATAGATCCAGCCGTCCGAACAAAAGAACCGGCCCTTGTTCGAGTTCTGCGACGCCTGCCCGTTGGTCGTGATCGACGAGGGGTTGTTGTAGGACACCGACGAATCGAACGCCTCGGTCAGCCGGCTGACCTCCAAAAGGCGGCTCGAACACGTATCGGCGTAGTCCTGATACAGCTCCAAGGTCGCCGAGTCGATCAAGGCGCCGGAGTCTTCAATCGTTGATAAGTCGAACTCGACATATCCGGTCTTCTCGTACTGGCCGATGCCTTGACCAACCGTGAACCCGTCGTTGGTCGCCCAGTAATAGGACGAGTTCGGGAAGTACTCGTTCGTCGTGTATCCATTCGACGGGTTCGGCGCCAACGTCGGATCAACCGACACCGGCCACACCCGCACCGGATCAGCGATCCAAGCAGGGTCGACGACGTGGCGGACAGTCACCACGCCGTCGACGACACCGACAAGCTCCACCGACGCGTACCCAACGACCTGACTCGACGGGACCTCCTCCGCGAGGATCCGCTCGACCTCGGCCTCGTCGGTGACACCTTCGAGCGCCGCGACAGCAGCGAGTGTGTAGGGGTTCAGATCGCCATCAGAAGCGAAGCCGTAATCCGCTGCGATCTGCGCGTCCCACACCGGCCCGCCCGCCCACAACACGACCAACTCGCCGGTCTCGTCGCGGATCTCCACCGCCGAACCGACCTGGGTCGCCGCCCAGCCCGCAGGAATTTCGAGGGTTTCGACCAGCCCCGCGTCGAACTCGGCGATCGACGCGAGCTCCCAGGTCGTCTTCACTCCCACATCCGACGCCGCCACGGTGACATCGGCACCCGACGCCGCGACATCACCGAAACGCACACCAGAGCCGCCACCAGCTGACCGGCCCGGCGCCGACACCCCGCCATCGACGCCCAACACCAGGCGCTCACCGTCAACGGTCACCGCGGCGACCGACCGCGACAACCCATCGACGGCCCCCGGCGCCACACCGTCTGGCTCAGTCGTCGGTCCCGGCGCCGGAACATCATCGACCGGGCTCGTGTCATCGGCTGGGTCGTCTTCGCCGCCCGAAGCCGGTTCCCCACCGTCGACACCCTGCACACCAGCGGGATCCTCGACGCTCTCAGAAGGCGCCTCAGGGGCCAGCGTTGCTGGCGGCGTGCGATCGGTGCGGCTCGCGGCGCCGCCGGCCGTCCCGGGGATCTCGACATCGAATGCGGAACCCGGCGCCGAGCGCACCCCGCCCGCGCCGTCACCCACCAACTCCACCGGCCCGCGCTCGCCGCCAAACGGCACCCGAAGCGACAACTCCTCCCCATCGGCAATCCCCGAATCGTTCGGGGTGACAAGGCGCGCCCGCTCCCGGCCCTCGCCTTCAGGCGCTCCCGCAGCGTCGTCGGAGCTGAAGCGATGCGTCGGCAACTCGTCGCCGATCTCATCAGCGTTCGGCCATCCCGGCGACACCGCCGGCACCGTCGGGCCCGCCGAATCAGACCGCACCAGCCGGTCCGGCTCCGCGCCGCCCGAAAACGACAAGCGCTCGCCGCGGTCTTGCGCGTCAGCGAGATCGATCGACGCCAACGGCAACACCGCTGCCAACAACGCGACCAACACGAACAGATAGATCCGCCGAACCGCCATCACACGAGCCCCTGCCAAGAGACGAAACAACACAACAGGTGCCGGACCCTAAGATACCCGAGCCGCCGAGTCAATAATCAGTTTTCTGTGATCAGAATTCTCTGTATTAATTACCGGCGAGTAGCTTCGCGTGGCCGTGCGGGTCGCCTCGGCGGTCGAGTCGGGCCGGCCGACGGGGTGAGTCGACCGGCCCAACCCGCTGGAGGGAGGGAACGAGATCCGCCTCTACCAGCCTCTATCCCCTAGCGACGCGATCCGATTACAAGAAAGCCAGAAAGAATCTCCACCGCGGCTCACGAAAGCGCCGTGGGCCTCACCGCCGGACCCGTCCACTGTTCGAGCCGCCCACCGTGCCCACGACGAACGACGCCAGAACTGCATCACATCGCGGTCGGTGCCACCTGACACCGGGGGCACCAGTAGACGATGCGCCCTCGCGCACCGTGCGGGCGACCGCTTTCGACGCGGGAGCGCGACAAGAGCGCCGAGATCCTCACCTACCGGTCAGCCAGCGAGGCCGAAGAAGACGAGGATCGCGCGGCCGAGGCGGACGAGCTCTTCGTCGCCGAGCCTGCCAATGGGTTCGCCGAGCTTGGATCGAGGAACGGTCGTGACCTTGTCGACCATGAGGCTGCATGGCTCGCGTAGCCCGTTCACCTCGTCCGGCTCGACGCGGAGACGGAAGAACGGTGCCTCGGTCGGATCAGTGGTGAAGGCGCAGACCGTCACCGAGTCCGTTCCGTCGAATCGGTCGTCTTGGATGATCGCGACGGGTCGCGGCCTGCCGACGCATCCCGAGCCGGGGGAAGCGGTCCAGATCTCCCCGCGCTTCAATCGTCGTCCAGGCTCACCGCGTCGATGAACGCCTGATCCTTCGCGTCATGAGCACTCGCGGCGACCGCGGCCGACTGGCGACGGGCTTCGCCATCGAACTCTGGCGACCGCACATCAGGAACCCAGATCTGCACGGGCCGAAGGCCTTGGGCACGAAGCCGCCGACGGTGCTCCCGCACTCGCCCCTTCACCCCGGCGTTTTCCTGCGGCGCGGCCATGGCCCGATGTTACATGTAACGCCTTGGATGGCCCGCCCTCGCGGTCTGCCCCGTGGGTCGACCTCGAACTCCGACACCTCGAGCGAGTGATGCCCGGGCAGAGGTTCGAGGAGGAACGATCTCGTGGAGGGTGTCACCCTCGGGCACGGCTGCCGTGCCCACCACCAACGACGCCACACCACGAACCCATCGCCGTCATCTCACGCCACTGACACGTCGCCCTCGCACTCACCGCCAACCGCGCCGCACGCGCCCGAGGCGGTCACCGGGCCAAGGCGCGAAGGACTACTACCCGATCAGACCGGGATCACATTGCGGCGGCCGACACCTGACACCGGGGGCACCAGTAGACGATGCGGCCGTCGCGGCCGGTACGGCCGACCTCGATCGGGGTCTGACACTGGCGGCACGGTCGACGGGCCCGGTCATAGACCGCCAGTCCCCCCGGAACGGTGCGCCGCTCCCCTCCCCCGAGGTTCGCCTTCAGCAACCTCGCCGCGGTGACGAGAAGCTCCCTACGGGCCGGAACCGACACATCCCGCACGGGCGTGTCGTGGTGCAGCCGGCACGCCCACAGGACCTCACAGCGGTAGACGTTGCCGATCCCCGCGGCGATCCGCTGATCCAACAGAGCGTCACCGATGGACGTGTCGGGATCGGCATGGGTGGCGAAGCGCCGGACGGCCTCGTCGATGTCGGCGTCGGGACGGCACAGATCCGGCCCGAGGTGGTCCACGGGGGACGCTCCCGGCGACGCCGTCGGGTAGGTCCGCACCACCGGTGCCGAGAAGCACACGGCCACCCACTCGTCGGTGGCGACGACAGCCCGGGCGAGGTGCGCGGGCTTCCGCCACCTCTCACCGACCCGATACAGGTGCCAGGAGCCGGTCATCCGCAGGTGGGTCGCGAGCGTCAACCCGCCCGAGAACGCGATCAGTAGGTACTTGCCGACGGACTCGACCGAGACGATCGTCTCACCCCGCCTCGGGCGGTCACCGGCGAGGCGGAGAGCTTCGAAGCGCTCCAACGTCCGACCCTCCAAGGCCGGGCGCAGCCGCGTGGCCACCCGGTGGAGGGTGTCACCCTCGGGCACGACTGCGCCTCGCGTAGGCCCAGCCCCGGTAGGAGCGGACGAACCCGGCGGCCTCGAGTGCCGGGGCCACGGCGCTCTCCGCGGTGAGGGTCTCCCCGTCGACCTTCGCGATCTCGATCCGGCGGATGCGGCCCCGGTCGACGAGTTGCGCCAGCGCGGCGGCCCAGCGGTCGTCACCAGCCGACGCCGGGAACGTGACGAGACTGCGGGCGCCCCGCTCCAACAGCACCGCGGGCTCGCCGTCGACGAGGACCACCTGCGATCCGGCGCTGCGGGCGGGCCGCCCCTGTGTCTCGGGCCAGTCCAGGGCGGCCCCGTAGGGCTGGGCGGTGTCGGTGGCCGCCAAGACCGTCACTGCTGCGTCCGCGGTGGCAGCGGGGTCGCCGTCGGCGTCCGCCTCGTCCCACATCCCCGGAGTGGGGGGATCGGCGGGTCGGTCCGGGACACCGGTTGCGTCCCGGCGTTGGGACCGCAGACGCTCCACCGCCCCCGGCAACGCGAACTGGGCCGCCCCCAGCCCCTCCACGAAATAGCCGCGCCGGACCTTCCCCTGCTCCTCCAGCGCCTTGAGAACGGGATAGACGCCGGCGAAACCTCCCTGGGCCCCCTCAGCCAGCGCCGCCTCACGGGTGAGCACGCCGTAGCGCTCCAGGAGCTGGGACGCGCGGGCGTGGGCGATCTCGGTCGCAGTGGGCCGTGGTTCGAGCAGCGGGGCCACCAGTGACCACCGTCCGGCCGCCGCCGGTGGTCCCGTCGCCCGGAGGCGGCCCGGACGGGGGCGACCCTTGCGCGCCGGCGCCGCCCGCTTCGACCGTGCCGCCACGAACGTCCGGACGGGCGCGAGCGAATCGTTCGTGACCTCACCGGACCACACGAGATCCCACAGGGCGGCGAGAACCTCCTCCTCGCCGTATCCCGCACCGGCGGCCGCAACCGCGGCGAGGAGGTCGGCCCAGAACGACGCACCCCGGCCCTCCAGGTGTCCGCGGATCGCGTCGTGGACCGGACCCTCGGGGGCGTCGTCACCGGACGGTGGCACGAGGAGGGGTGCCTGGTCCCGGAACACCAGCCGGAGCCGCCCGTCAGTGGCGCCGATGGGACCCGCTCCGACCCACACGACCTCTCCCGACGTGCACAGCGCGTCGAGGTCAGAACGCTGGTAGCCCGCCACCCGGGCGGCGAGGATGTCATCCTCGAATACCGACGCCGGCAGCGCCGCTCCCGACAGGGTGGTCAGCGCCTCCACGACCGCGTCGATCCCCCGGCGGCGACCGCCGACCCCCTGCCACAGGGGCGCGAATCGCGCGTACGCGGCCGCGTCGGTGGGCTCCACCTCGCGCCGCAGCGCCGCCAGGGACCGACGGCGCAGCGACCGCAGCACGTCGCCGTCGCACCACTCGCGTTCGTGACCGTCGGGGCGGAACTCGCCCCGCACGAGCCGCCCGTCGGACTCAATGGCCTCCAGCGCCTCGGCTGCCCGCTCGACCGACACGGCGAGGCGACGCGCGACGTCGGCGGTCGTGAACGGACCGTGGGTCCGGGCGTGCCGGGCGACGAGGTCCTCCAGCGGCCGCAGAACGGGCTCGGTGAAGACCGCCGGCAGACCGACGGGGAGGGCGACCCCGAGGGCGTCACGGAGACGGGCGGCGTCCTCGGCTGCGGCCACCCGCGGCTCGTCGGCTATCGCGACCTCGATGAGCCGGCGCTGCTCGATGAGATCCGACACTGTCGCCGCCACGTCGAGGTCGTCGACGCAGCGGGCGGTCAACTCCTCGACGGTCAGCGGTCCCAGCACCCGGACCAGATCGTGGACCTCGTCGCCGTCGCGGGCACGGCGACCTTCGACGAGTCGTTGCAACTCCGCCTCGAGCGCGGCCAGGACGTCACCGTCGATCAGCTCGCGCAGTTCCTCCGAGCCCAACAGCTCCGCGAGGAGGTCCCGGTCCAGGGCGAGCGCAGCGGCCCGACGCTCCGCGAGAGGAGCGTCCCCCTCGTACATGTAGACGGCGATCCAGCCGAACAGGAGGCTCTGCGCGAACGGCGAGGCCTTGGCCGTCTCCACCGACACCACGCGCACGGCCCGGCTGCGCAGGTCACGCAGCAGCTGGCGGAGCGCGGGGACGTCGAACACGTCGTCGAGGCACTCCCGGGTGGTCTCCAACAGGATCGGGAAGTCCGGGTGCGGCGCGGCCGCCCGCAGAAGGTCCGCGGCGCGCTGGCGCTGCTGCCACAGCGGGGTGCGCTGATCCGGGCGGCGGCGGGGCAGGAGCAGCGCCCGTCCGGCACATTCACGGAAGCGGGCCGCGAAGAGCGCCGTCGAAGGAAGGTGTGTGACGAGCAACTCCGTCAGCTCGTCGGGATCGATGAGCAACTCGTCCACAGGCATGTCGTCCACGGCCTCGGGGAGGCGAACGACGATGCCGTCGTCGCTCCACATCATCTCCACGTCGACGCCCCACTCGTCGGCGAGACGCGCCCGCAGCGCCACCCCCCCCGGGGCGTGGACCTGCGCACCGAAGGGAGAGTGGATGCAGACCCGCCAGTCGCCGATCTCGTCACGGAACCGCTCCACGACGATCGTGCGGTCGTCGGGGACCACTCCCGTGGCCTCGGCCTGGTCGGAGAGGTACTGGACGAGGTTGACCGCGGCCCGGTCGTCGAGGCCGACGGACTCCCGCAGATGCTCGATGGCATCGGGGCGCTCCCGCAGCTCCCTCGTGAACTCACCGAGGGCACGACCCAGCTCGAAGGGACGCCCGGGACCGTCGCCGTGCCAGAACGGCATCCTCCCCGGCTCCCCCGGCGCCGGGGTGACCACGACCCGCTCGTAGGAGATGTCCTCGATCCGCCAGGTGGACGCGCCCAGGAGGAACGTCTCGCCCGGTCGGGACTCGTAGACCATCTCCTCGTCGAGCTCACCGACCCGCGTGCCGTCGGGCAGGAACACCCCGAACAGCCCCCGGTCCGGGATGGTCCCGGCGTTGGTCACCGCCAGGCGTTGCGCACCCGAACGGCCACGCAGGACATCGGCCACCCGGTCCCACACGATGCGCGGTCGCAACTCCGAGAACGACTCCGACGGGTACCTCCCGGCCAGCATCTCGACGACGTTGCGGAAGACGTCGTCGGTCAACTCGGCGAAGCTCGCCGAGCGGCGCACGACGCGCATCATGTCGGCGACCGGCCAGTCGTCCATCGCGCACATCGCGACCATCTGCTGGGCGAGGACGTCGAGGGGGTTGCGCAGGTACCGGGTGTGTTCGATCCGGCCGTCGAGCATCCGCTCGACGACGACGGCCGCCTCGAGCAGATCGGCGCGGTGCTTCGGGAAGATCTTCCCCCGGCTCGGCGCGCCCACCTGGTGACCGGCCCGGCCGATGCGCTGCATACCCCGTGACACCGCTCCGGGCGATTCGACCTGCACGACGAGGTCGACCGCACCCATGTCGATACCCAGCTCCAGCGAGCTCGTGGCCACCAGCGCCTTGAGCTCACCCCGCTTGAGCTCGTCCTCTATCAACAGGCGCTGCGGGCGGCTCAACGACCCGTGGTGGGCCTTGACGAGAGGCGGACCCTGCGGTGAGGTCCCGTCGGACTCGCCGCCCCGGGACTCGCCGTCCAGCGCCAACTCGTTCAGGCGGGTGGCGAGGCGCTCCGCCAGCCGACGCGAGTTCACGAAGACGAGGGTCGAACGGTGCGACTCGATCAACTCCAGCAGCATCGGGTGCATCGACGGCCAGATGCTGCGCCGCACCGGACCCGCGGCCGCCGGCCCCGACGTCGGCTCCTCCACGAAGGTCCCGAGGCTCGCCATGTCCTCGATGGGCACGACGATCTCCACCTCGAGCTGTTTGGCCGATCCCTCGTCGACGATCGTCACGGGCCGCCACCGGCCGTCGTCGTCACGCCCGCCGAGGAACCGGGCGATCTCCGACAGAGGGCGTTGCGTCGCGGACAGCCCGATCCTCTGCGGGGGTTTCTCACAGACCTCGGCGAGCCGCTCGAGGGTCAGCGCCAGATGGGCGCCGCGCTTGGTGGCCGCGACGGCATGGATCTCGTCGATGATCACGTGCTCGACGTGCGCGAGCGTCTCGCGGGCCTGCGACGTGAGCATCAGGTACAGCGACTCGGGCGTCGTGATCAGGACGTCGGGTGGGTGGCGCTTGAGCCGCCGCCGTTCGTCGGCCGGCGTGTCGCCGGTACGGATGCCCACCGTCGGCACGGTGACCGGCGTGCCGGTCCGCTCGGCCGCCAGCGCGATGCCGGTGAGCGGACCGCGCAGGTTCTTGTCGATGTCCACCGCGAGCGCCCGCAGAGGCGAGATGTACAGAACCCTCGTGCCCGCCTCGGGACGCGGCTCGGCGACGAGACGGTCGATACCCCACAAGAACGCGGCGAGCGTCTTGCCGGACCCCGTCGGCGCGCAGATGAGCGTGTGGTCGCCATCCGCGATCGGGCCCCATCCACCGGACTGCGGCGGCGTCGGCGTGCCGAAGGTGGTAGTGAACCAGGTGCGGACCGGGTCGCTGAACCGGTCGAGGACGGCCGCGTCCGCGGCCGCGGTGGTACTCACCGCTGCGACCCTAGGACCACCGGGCCGCTCAGCGCAGAGCCTCTGGCAGCGGTTCGGAGTGCACGATCGTCAGCCGCTTGGTGGCTCGGGTGATCGCGACGTACAGGGACCTCATCCCCGCGGCCACCTCCGAGACGATCCGGGCGGGCTCGACGACGACCGCCGAGTCCACCTCGAGGCCCTTCACCATGCGCACGGGGACCACCGAGACCTGCATGTCGAGCGCACCGTGATAGGCGACCCCGCTCGGTATCCCCGCCGCGGTCAGGGCGTCGCCGATCGCCGTCACCTGGTCCCGCAGCGCTATCACGGCCACGTTGCCCGTGCCCACCTCGTCGCGTTCCGCGCGCACGGCGTCGACGATCGCGTCGAGAACACCGTCGGGGCCCGTCTCGACGAACACCGGCTCGTCACCGCGACGGCGCACCGGCACGGGAGCGGTGAGCTGGGGGGCCGCCTCGGCCAGCACCTTCGCCGCGAGGTCCATCGTCGGGCCCGGCAGCCGGTAGCCGACGGTCAACTCCCGCAGACGGGGCTCGTGGCGACTCGGCAGGTACTCGAGAATCGTGTCCCAGTCGTCGTGGGCCCACGCGCTCGTCGCCTGCGCGATGTCGCCCACCAGCGTCATGGAACCGTTGAGCGAACGACGCGCCAGCATGCGCAACTGCATCGGCGAGAGGTCCTGGACCTCGTCGACGACGATGTGGCCGTAGGTGCGGACGGCGTCGGCTTCCTTGCGCCCCGGGCGCGGCCCGAGGATGTAGCGCGCCTCGTCGAGCAGGGGAACATCGTCGTTGGTCCACACGACCTCGTCCGCGTGGCTGCGCTCACGGTGCAGGGCGAGGTACTCGTGTTCCTCGAAGAACCTGCCCGCCGCGGAACGCAACAGGGCCTTGGAGCCGTAGAGGTCGTGGAGGAGGTGGGTGGCCGTGAGAACCGGCCACATCCACTCGAGTGCCTCTCGCACCTCGAGTCGGCCTTCGAGACGCTCCCCGACCTCTTCGGGGTCCGGTTCGGACCGCGCGGACGCAGCGAGCGCCGCGTTGACCGACTCCACGACGAAGCGGCGCGCACCGTTGTGGGTGCGGAACCGACGCCGGGCCTGCGTGACGATCCGACGGCTCTCGGCAACCGTCAGACGCATCCGTTCCAGGCCGTAGCCGATGACCAGGTCCTCGCGCAGCGGACGTTCGCGGTCCCGCACCGCCCGGTCGATCACGTCGGCCATCGCAACGTCTCCCTTGACCCGGGCGACGTCGTCGGGGTCGAAGTCACGCACCCGGGCCTTGCCGAGGAGGTCGCCGAGCACCGCGAGTTCCACACCGGCCTCGCCGAGGGACGGGAGAACCTGCTCGATGTAGGTGAGGAACAGCCGGTTGGGACCCACCACGAGAACGCCCTGGCCCTCCAGCGGGAACCGGTGTGTGTAGAGCAGGTACGCCGCCCGGTGCAGGGACACCACCGTCTTGCCCGTTCCCGGGCCGCCCTGGACGATCAACACGCCCTGCATCGGCGCGCGGATGACCTCGTCCTGTTCGGCCTGGATGGTGGCGACGGCGTCGCCGAGACGCCCCGTCCGGGCCGTCTCGAGAGTGTGGATCAGGGTCCGGGTGCCCTGAGTGGAGCCGGGACCGTCGCCCGCAGCGACGGCGCCGGCCTCGTCGTCGGCGAGGCCCAGCGCCGCCTCACCGAAGTACTCGTCTTCGATACCGAGCAACTCGCGGCCGCGGGTGGCGAAGTGGCGACGCCGCACGAGGCCCATCGGGACCCGACCGGTGGCCCGGTAGAAGGGCTCGGCGACGGGCGCGCGCCAGTCCACGACCACGGGCTCGCGTTCGGCGTCCCACACCGCGACCCGGCCGATGTAGTAGCTGCCGGCACCGGCATCCGGCGTCTGGTCGATACGTCCGAAGATCAGGGACTGGTCGCCGACGTCGAGCGCCTCGAGGCGCGCGAGCATCGACTCCTGGATGGCCTCGCGCTCCACGCGGGCCTGATGGGTTCCACCGGCGCCGACCTCGACCATGCCACCCATGCGCAGCGCCACCTCGCGGGAGGAGTCGAGCAGGGCATGGGCGCTGTCGATGTAGGCCTGTTCGGCGTCGAAATCGGGATGGATGGCTACCTCCTCGAAGAGGTACCGACGGGGGGTCCTTCAGGGTATCCAGACCCCGATCGCCGCACTCCGCGCAACGGGAGGTGTCTGGGGGAAGCCGTCAGGTGCCCGGGTCCTCGCCGATCTCTCGCAGGCCGTCACGGATGGCCGCACGCAACCGGCGGGCGATCCCGGGGCTGAGGTGGGCGACCAGGCCGTAACCGGCGCGGCCGACCTCCTCGACGGTCAACACGATGCGGGGCTCCGCGTCCTCGTAGTCGTCGGCGATGGCGACGGCCCACGAGATGGCCGTGAGGTCCTCCTCCTCGTAGGACGGCGGGTAGTCGGCCGGGTCGAACGGGTAGTCGTCGATCGATTTGCGCATGGGGTCAGTGTGGGGTCCGGTCGGTAGCGTTCACGACGTGGCGCAACCCAAGACGTACCCCGATTCCGCGTACCTTCGGGCCTGTCGCCGTGAACCCGGCGACCGCGTACCCGTGTGGTTCATGCGCCAGGCGGGCCGCTCGCTGCCCGAGTACCACGCGGTCCGGGGGGAAGGCTCGATCCTCGACGCGATCGCCGACGCGGACCGCGCCACCGAGATCACGCTCCAGCCCGTGCACCGCTACGGCGTGGACGCGGCGATCCTCTACTCGGACATCGTCGTCCCGATCCACGCGGTCGGTTTCGGCATCGACGTCGTGCCCGGCGTCGGACCCGTGGCGGAGGTCCCCTTCGCGCGCCGCGCGGACCTCGAGCGGCTACGCCCGCTCGAGCCGGACGTGGACACACCCGCCGTCCTGGAGACGGTACGCAACGTGGTCGACGCGCTCGACGTCCCCCTCATCGGCTTCGCGGGGGCCCCGTTCACCCTCGCGAGCTATCTGATCGAGGGTCGACCCAGCCGCACGTACACGAAGACGAAGGCGATGATGCTCGGCGACACGGCGCTGTGGTCCGACCTGCTGGACCGCCTGGCCGACCTCGTCATCACCTCGTTGCGCTCCCAGGTGGCCGCCGGTGCCTCCGCCGTGCAGATCTTCGACAGCTGGGCGGGCGCGCTGTCGCCGCCCGTCTACGAGCGGTACGTCATCGACGCCACGCGCAGGGTCGTCGACGCCGTGGCGGACCTGGGCGTTCCCGTCGTGCACTTCGGCGTCGGCACCGGGGAACTGCTGTCGGCGATGGCGCTCCCCGGCGTGGACGTGGTGGGCGTGGACTGGCGGGTCCCCCTCGACGTCGCCCGCGCCCGCATCGACCACGAGGTGACACTGCAGGGCAACCTGGACCCGGCGGCGTGCTTCGCGCCGTGGGATGCGGTCGAGGCGGCGGTGCGCGACGTGCTGGCCCGCAACGGCGGCCATCCGGGCCACATCTTCAACCTCGGACACGGCGTCCTGCCCGACACGGACCCGTCCGTGCTCGAGCGCGTGGTCGAGCTGGTCCACGCCGAGGGGCGCGCCGACGGCGTGCCGGAGACCGCCGCGGCCCCGTGAGCCACATCGTCGTCGTCGGTGCCGGGATGGCCGGACTCGCGGCCGGATGGGAGATCCGCCGCCATCAGCCGGACGCGACCCTGACCGTCCACGAGGCCGCGGATCGGCCCGGCGGGAAGATCCACACCTCGTCGGTCGCGGGCATCGCCGTGGACGAGGCCGCCGACGCGTTCCTCGCCCGGGTACCGGCCGCCGTGAACCTGTGTCGCGAGCTGGGCCTCGAGACCGAACTCGTCGCCCCGGCCCGTGGCAATGCGCAGATCTGGCTCGACGGGCGCCTCCAGCCTCTCCCTCACCCCCAGATCCTCGGCGTTCCGCTGGACCCCGATGCCCTGGCGGCATCCGGCATCGTCTCGGACGCCGCGGTCGCGGCCCTGCGCTCGGACCTCGGGCGCGACGTCGACCCGGTGCGGGCCACCGACACCCTCGGCTCGCTCATCCGTCGCCGCCTCGGCGACGAGATCTTCGAACGGCTCGTCGCTCCACTGATCGGATCGATCGCCGCCGGCGACGTCGACCGTCTCGGGCTGGAAGCCGTCCCCCAGATCGCCTCGGCTGCACGGGCCCACGCGAGCCTCGTACGCGGTCTCGAACTCGGGCGGGCGAAGGCCGGCGCCTCACCGGACGACCCGGTTTTCTACGCCCCCCGTCGGGGGATGGGGTCACTGGTCGACACGATCGCCGACCGGCTGGGTAGCCGCCTGAGGCTGCGTTCGAGGGTGGGGTCGATCACCCCCGAGGGGGACCGGATCGCAGTGGAGACCGCCGAGGGCACCGAGTACGCCGACGCGGTGGTGCTCGCAACCGAAGCCGCGCCGGCGGCCGACCTCGTGGAGCCCTGGGCGGCCGCGGCGGCCGCCGAACTGCGGGCCATCGAGACGACGTCGGTGGCGTTCATCACGCTCGTGTACGAACCGAGAGAGGTGCCGATCAGCCTGGACGGATCGGGCTTCCTCGTCCCCGCGGGATCACCGCACACCATCACCGCCTGCTCGTGGACGTCGTCGAAGTGGGACCACATCGGCGGCGGTCATGTCGTGTTGCGGGCATCGGTCGGGCGGGCCGGTGACGACGAGATCGCATCCGCCGACGACGCCCGACTCATCCGGGTCGCCCGCAACGACCTGGCCATCATCATGCGCATCGCAGCCGAACCAGACGACGTGCGCGTCTCCCGCTGGCCGAACTCGTTCCCCCAGTACGCACCGGGCCACGCCGAACGGGTGATCCGCATCGAGGAAGCCCTCTCGCGTGAGCGCGTTTTCACCGCCGGGGCGTCCTACCGTGGCATCGGCGTACCGGCCTGTATCGACCAGGGACGCACGGCGGCCCGGATGGCCGTGACCGCCGCCAACGCACCTGGCCGCACTGGCCGGTGACCGACCGGAATGACCGTCGACCACAGAGGGTTCAGGCGAACGTGAACATCGAGATCACAGACACCGCCGTCGACCTGTTACGACGCAAGGGCGGCACGATGGCCGTCGACTTCATCAGGCCCACCGGCTGAGGCAAGGTCGCCGAGGTGTCGGTCGACACCAACACGAAAGGCAAGAACCTCACCCGGTACCGCACGCAACGCCTCGACGACGAGCTGCGGGTCCTCGTCGCGCCCCAGATCCTCGGGCTCGCCCACATGATGCGCATCGACGTGCGCGGCGGGCTCCGCAAGAAGCTGAGCATCGAACTCAGCGACGGCGACACCTGGGCGGACGGCACCGCCTGCGAGATCTGACCGGCTCGGCACCCCCGCCCGGTGGACCTGCCCGACTCCACCGATGTCGGGCAGGCTCGCCACGTCGGGCGGATGCTCAGACGCTGCGCCCCGAGAACGCCACGAGCCGCTCGAGCGGACCGGCGTCGCTGGAGACCTCCGTCTCCGCCGCGAACGTGTCGCCATCACGCATCTCGGGCGCGAGGGCCTGACGGGCGAAGGCATCGACCTCACGCACGAGGTCCTCGGGCGGGTCGTAGGCCTGTCCGGTGGACGTCGCCAGGTCCCATCCGTGCACGAGCCCGTCGAACGCGACGAAGCGGGCGAACACGTCGCCGGTGACGGAGCCGAAGGGCGCCTCGACGGTGCGCCCGAGAGCCCCGGGGCTCTGCACGGCATCCAACAGGTTGGCCATGGCGGCCCGGAACCGGGCGGCGGGATGCGCGTCGGTGTCGGCCTCCACCGGCGACGGAGCATCGACGCCCCTGAATGCGGGGGCGAAGGAGTCCGCTCCGCCGACCATGTGGTCGAGCACGTCACGGACCGCGAATTTCGCGCAGGGCGTCCGGTTGTCGAGTTGCCCAGGCTCGATGCGGCCGACGATGTTCGTCAGCATCGGCAGGATCGTGGCGAGTTGTCTGTCTGGTTGCATGGTGTCTCCTCGGTCGTCGTACAGGTGGTTCTGGCCGGTCCGGGTCAACCGGCGGACATCTTGTCGAGGATGTGGTCCAGCACCGCGGTGTGCTCATGCTGGGGGCTGAAGAGGACCACGTCGGCGTCATCGGTGACCCGGACGCTGTGTCCCGGAGGCCAGTAGAAGATCTCGCCGCCCTCACAGGTCTCGTCGGTCCCGTCCGAGTAGTCGACCACGAGGCGACCCGAGATCATGTAGCCCCAGTGCGGGGCGTGGCAGACATCGCCGGCGAGACCCTGCAGCAGCGGTGCGAGGTCCGTGCCGGCCGCCAACGTGAAGTACTCGCCGCCGATCGACCCGTAGCCGGACGCGTCGCCGAAATCCGTCTTCTGGCGGGCGACGGCTCCGGGAGCGTCGATCTTGACCGGGATCGAATCCTTCGTCAGGTGCATATCCGTTCCTTCCATGTCGTGGGCCGGGGGGGCCACGTGGCCCCACCCGGTGGCCCCCGCCCCGGCGGTACCGGGAACGACACGAGGACCGCGCTCATACGATCCCGTAGGGTGGTTGCAGACTTCTGTCGGCGAATCCGCAGGCGGGACCACGGGGATCGCAAGGGGTTTGACAGCGCACGACGACACCCGCCACCGCGAGGACGCCCACGGCGACGTGACCCTCTGCGTCCTCGGCCCGCTGGTCCTGTACCGGGGCGACTCCCGGCCCTCGCTCGGTGGGCCCAAGGCGCGCCAGCTCCTGGCGACCCTCATCGCCCAGCGCGGCAGGGCCGTCTCGGGCGACCGTCTCGTGGACACGCTGTGGGGTGCCGCCCCACCACGCTCCGCGCCGGCGAGCGTCCAGAGCCACGTCTCACGACTGCGCAGGGTGTTGGACCCGGCATTCGAGATCCGTCACGAGACCGGCGGCTATCGGCTCGTGGTCCACGACGCCGACATCGACGCGGACCGCTTCGAGGACCTCCTGGCACGGTCGCGCGACGTGGAACCGGTCGAGTCCGCCGACCTGCTCGACGACGCACTCTCGCTGTGGCGGGGGCCGGCGTTCGGTGAGCACTGCGACCTGGAACACGTCCGGGCCGAAGCCGTCCGACTCGACGAGCTGCGGCTCGTCGCGACCGACCAGTGGGTCCGGGCGAGGCTGGCGCGTGGCGATGCCGCCTCGATGGTCGGCGAGCTCGAGGGCCTCGTCGAGCAGCACCCGCTGCGCGAGAGCTTCCGGCTGTCGCTCATGACCGCCCTGCACCACACGGGCCGTCAGGCCGAGGCTCTCCGCCGCGCCGCGGAGTTCAGAGAGATGCTCGGGACCGAGGTCGGTCTGGACGCATCGGCCGCCATCGGAGACCTCGAGTCCAGGATCCTCGCCGACGATCCTTCGCTGCGGCCACCCCCTGCGGCGACCGGCGGCGCGCCCGCCGGGGCCGTCAGCGCCGATTCGGCCCTCCTCGGATCGACCTCGTTCGTGGGCCGTGACCCTGAGGTCGCGGACCTCGCCGAGGCGCTCACGGCGAATCCGGTCGTCACGGTGACCGGTCCGGGCGGAGTGGGCAAGACACGCCTCGCGATGCGCGCCGCGGCCCACCTGTCCCCCGACCTCGGCGGGGACGTGACCGTCGTCGAGTTCGCAGCTCTGCGGGATCCCGGCGGGGTCGGGCGCGTCCTCGCCCACGCGCTGGACGTCCAGCAGCGCCAGGCGCGGACCCTCGTCGCCACGATCGAGGAGTACCTCGCGCCACGGCGGGCGCTGCTCGTCCTCGACAACTGCGAACACGTCACCGAAACCGTCGCGCCACTCGTCGACCGGCTCCGATCGTCGTGTCCGCAGCTGCGGATCCTGGCGACGAGCCGCCAGCCCCTGGGCCTCGCCAGCGAGTTCGTCGTGGTCGTCTCGCCCCTCTCGCTCCCCGACCTCGGAGCCGACTCCCTCGACGAGATCAGCCGGTCCTCCGCGGTCCAGTTGTTCGTCACCCGGGCGGCCGCCGCGGTACCGGGCTTCGAGCTCGACGAGGAGAACGCCGGGATCGTCGCCGCCATCTGTCGGCGCGTCGACGGCATCCCCCTCGGCCTGGAACTCGCAGCGGCGCGTCTGCGGGCCATGGGCGTAGCCGCCCTGGCGGAACGCCTCGACCAGCGCGTGCAGTCCCTCGGCCGTCCCCAACACGGTCGCGACGGGCGCCAACGGTCGCTCGTCGAGCTCGTCCGCTGGTCACACGACCTGCTCGACCCGCGATCGCGCCGGGTCTTCGCCGAGCTGGCCGTCTTCGCCGGTGGATTCGACCTCACGGCGGCCGAAGCGGTCTGTGGGCAGGCCGGTGCCGACCGGCCGGACCCGGTGGACACCCTCGCCGACCTCGTCGAGCAGTCGATGGTGATCCTCACCGACCCCCGCGTCCCCCGCTACCGCCTGCTGGAGCCGTTGCGGGAGTTCGGGCTCGACCGCCTCGCAGACAGCGGCGACCTCGCCGCCGTGGAGCTCCGCCACCTGTCATGGTTCGTCGACCTCGCCGAACGCGGGGCGCAGGGGCTCGACACCCCGGAGGAGGCAGTGTGGTCCGCCTGGTTCGACAGGGACTTCGACAACCTGCGCTCGGCGCACCTGTTCTCGCTGCGCACCGCCGACACGGACCGGGCGCTGCGCCTCGTGGCCGCGCTACGCGAGTTCGGCTTCCGCGGCGTCCAGTACGAGGTGATGGCCTGGGCCGCCGCCGTGGCGGATCTGCCCGGGGCCGGCGAGCACCCCGAGTACCCGACGGTCCTCGCGATGTGCGCATACGGCCACTGGGTCAGGGGGGACCTCGACGCGGCGATACAGCTGGCGGGACAGGCCCTGGAGGCTGAACGAGCCGATGGCGTGTCCGACAGCGGACTTCCCGAGCGGGTCCTCGGCAACGCCCACTTCTACAAGGGCGACCCCGACACGGCGCTGATGTGGATGGACCGGATGCTCGAATCCGCCCGCATCGCCGATGACACCGCCCGCGTCGCCCACGCCCTCTACATGCGCTCCGTCGCCTACACGAGCCTCGGCGACGGCATCCGCGGCGCCGTCCTCGCAGGGGAGGCCAAGGCCGCGGCCGCTGAGGTCGGATCGGCCACCGCCCGTTCTCTGGCCGCCTACGCGCTCGGGCTCGCCCTCGAACGCACGGATGCCACCGAAGCGCTGTCCAACCTGGAGACCGCTGCCCAGCTCGGCGCGTCGGCCGGCAACCGCTGGATCGGCGCGTTCGCGCTGACCGAGGTCCACTGGCTCCGTGCGCGGTCCGGCGAGCACCTCGCAGCTCTGGAGGGCTACGGCGGGGTCGTCCGGACCTGGTACCGCGGCGGCGACTGGGCCAACCAGTGGCTGTCGCTGCGCCACGTGTTCGGGATCCTGACGGACCTGGGTGCATTCGAGGTGGCCGCCGTGCTCCACGGCGCCCTCGTGGCGGCCGGTGCGGCCCACGCGCTGCCCTTCGAGCCCGCCGACGCGCAGAGGTTGGCCGACACCGTCGAGGAACTGCGCTCGCTACTCGGCGCCGATGCCTTCGAAGAGGCCGTTGCTCGGGGCGCCGCCATGAGCGACAGCGAGATCGTCGAGTTCGTTGTCCACCACATGGAAAGGCTGACGACGGCGACGTGACGGCGCTGCGGCGGGGTCTGCACGGCAGGCGACGACGGGCGCCGGCCCCCTGCGGTGGGGTTCGGGGCCGTAACGACGACACTGTCGGCGTGACGTCGACGATGGTGCCCCGGTGGCGCTGAGCACACCGCGGGCGATTCCGCTCACGGTCCCGCGAGGCACCGACGCGAGGTCGCGCCTGATCAGCGCGGCTGCGTCCATCGCGTCCGGTCTCGCCATCGCGTTCTCGATGCCGCCCTGGGGGTTCTGGCCGCTGGCCTTCGTCGGCGTCGCCGGACTCGACCGTCTCCTCGCCGGTCAGCCCCCGAAGACCCGCTTCCTGCGGGCCGCTGCGGTCGCGGCGTCGTGGCTGTTCCCGTCCACGCTGTGGATGCTCGACTTCTCCCCGCCGGGCTGGATCATCGCCGGGCTCGCGTTCGCCGCCATGTACGGCCTCGGGGCCGCGGCGATCCCCGAGGGACGCTGGCGACCGATCGCTCTACCGGCGATGCTCGTCGTGGTCGCCGCCGTCCGGTGGCGTTGGCCCTTCGGCGGCGTCCCGTTGTCCACCCTGGCGATGAGCCAGGCCGATGCACCCCTCGCACCGACCGTGCGTGTCCTCGGCCCCCTTCTCGCCGTGTGGCTCGTCGGTGTGGTCGGAGTCGGCCTGAGCTCGCTGGTCGAACGTCGCCCGCGGATCGCCGTCGGCGCCGCCGCGATCGTCGGCCTCGCCGCCGTCGGCGCGGCGGTCGCCCCGACCGGCACCGCCATCGGGACACTCGATGTCGCCATCGTCCAGGGCGGGGGGCCCCAACGCACGCGGGCGACCGACACGGACTCGCGCGAGGTGTTCCAACGGCACCTCGAGGCGAGCCGCCTGATCCAGGCGCCGGTGGACCTGGTCCTGTGGCCCGAGAACGTCGTCGACGTCGACGGCACGTTCGCCGGCAGTGACCTCGAAGCCGAACTTTCCCAACTCGCCCGGGACCTCGACGCCTACCTCATCCCCGGGATCATCGAAGACGGCGGTCCCGGTGAGTTCCTGAACTTCTCCGTCGCCATCGACCCGGACGGCGACGTCGTCAGCCGCTACGACAAGGAACGCAGGGTCCCCTTCGGTGAGTACTTCCCGTTCCGCTCGTTCATCGAGCCACTCGCCGGTGAGTCGCTCCCGTCCCGCGAAGCAGTCGCCGGCACGGGCCCCGCGATCCTCGCTACCGACATCGGGGACTTCGGCATCGTCATCTCCTGGGAGGTGTTCTTCGAGGACCGCGCCCGGGAGGGGATCAAGGACGGCGGGACCGTCGTGTTGAACCCGACGAACGGCTCCTCCTACTGGCTCACGATCGTGCAGAGCCAACAGATCGCCTCGAGCCGTCTGCGGGCCCTCGAGACGGGCCGCTACGTCCTTCAGGCCGCGCCCACGGGCTTCAGTGCCATCGTCGAACCCGACGGCGACGTCATCGACCGCTCGGGCGTCTCGGAGACCAAGATCATCCGCGGGACCATCGAGCAGCGCACCGGTCAGACCTGGGCGATCCGCTACGGGCCGTGGCCGATGGTGTCGATCGCCCTGGCCTCGATCTTCGCCGCATGGGTACTCGCCCGTCGCGACACACGGGACGGCACCGTCACACCTCCAACAGGAGCGTGACAGGTCCGTCGTTGACGAGATCGACGGCCATGTCGGCGCCGAAGATGCCCGTGGCCACCGTCGCACCGGCCTCGCGGAGCTCGTCGACCACCGCCTCCACCAACGGTGCGGCCGCCTCGGGGCGGGCGGCGTCGACCCACGACGGTCGCCTCCCCCGGCTCGTGTCGCCGTAGAGGGTGAACTGGCTGATGACGAGCACCTCGCCGGTGGTGTCGGCCACGGACAGGTTCATCACGCCGCCGTCGTCGGCCATCACCCGCAGGTTCCAGATCTTGTCGGCGAGTTTCGCTGCGGAGGCGGCATCATCGTCGTGGGTCACGCCGACGAGCACACACAATCCCCGACCGATCGCACCGACCACCTCACCGTCGACGCGGACCTCGGCCCGTTCGACACGCTGTACGACTGCCCTCATCGTCGGCGGAGGGTACCGCCGTAGCCCTACGCTCGGGCCCGTGGACGCCGTCGCCGCCCTCCTGCACGGATGGTTGATCGTGCTCGCCGTCGCGGGCGCCACGAAGATGCTCGAACCCCGGGACGCCGTCGACGCGCTCGCATCGCTCGGCGTGCGCGTCCCCGACGCGGTGGGACGCGCCGCAGGTGTCGTGGAGCTGGCCGTCGCCGCCGTCGCATTCGCCTGGCCCGGACGAGGGCCGGCTGCGCTCGTGGTCGTGGTGACGGCCGGAATCGCCCTCGTCGCCTTCGCCCTCGCCATGTCGCCCCTCGCGGTCCCGTGCGGCTGCATCGGTCGGCGCGACACCACGGTCGGCCCGACACACGTCGCCGTGGTGGTCGGCGCGCTCGTGGTGGGTGTCGGAGCGGTGGTCCGGGGCGTCGAGGACCTGACCGGCTCACTCGACGGCGACGCCGGCGACGTGATCGCCCACGTGTCGATCGCTCTCGGCACGGCCGCCGTCGTCACGCTGGGCCTCGTCGGCCGACCGGCTCAGGCGGCCCGTCCAGGTACCGTGCGGTGACCGTTCCGCGGACCGCACAGCTCCGTGACGCCCCGGACATCGCCTGATTCCCGCAACGATGATCGACGACCGACCCCTGCGCATCGCCCTTCTCACCTACCGCGGCAAGCCCCACGTGGGCGGCCAGGGCGTCTACACGCGCCATCTCGCCCGTGCGCTCACCAGGCTCGGCCACCACGTCGAGGTGTTCAGCGGACAGCCCTACCCCGTGATCGACGACGGCATCGCCCTGCACGAGCTGCCGAGCCTGGACATCTTCAACGAGCACTTCCCCGGGCGGATGCCCGCGTTCTGGGAACTGAAGGACATCGCCGACCTGGTCGAGACCTCGTCGTACACGTTCGGCGCCTTCTCCGAGCCGATCTCGTTCTCGGTGCGCGCATACCGGGCGCTGCGCAACCGGGTCGACGACTTCGACCTCGTCCAGGACAACCAGAGCCTCGGCTACGGCCTTCTCGCCATCCAGCGGGCCGGACTCCCGGTCATGGGGACGATCCACCATCCGATCACGGTCGACCGCCGCCTCGAGATGGAGCACGCGTCAGGTCTCATCGAGCGGTTCGGGAAGAGCCGCTGGTACTCGTTCACGAAGATGCAGACGCGGGTGGCGAAACGACTGCTGCGGATCCTCACCGTGTCGGAGTCCAGCTTCGACGACATCGTCGCCGACCACGGCGTCGACCCGGGGCGCCTCGTCGTCGTCCCCGTCGGCGTGGACCCCGAGTCGTTCCGACCGCTAGCGGGCATCGAACGGCGCCCGGGCCACATCGTCACGACGGCGAGCGCCGACGTGGCGATGAAGGGCCTCGCCCACCTGCTCGAGGCCGTCGCGAAGCTGCGCACGGAACGTGCCGTGCACCTGACGGTCATCGGCCGCCAGAAGGAAGGCGGCGCCGCCCAACGCACCATCGCCGAGCTCGGCCTCGGTGACGTCGTCGAGTTCATCTCCGGGGTCCCCGAGGAACGCATCGTGGAGATCTACGCCCAGTCCGCGGTGGCCGTCGTCCCCTCGCTCTACGAGGGCTTCTCGCTGCCCGCCATCGAGGCGATGTCCACCGGCATCCCGCTCGTGACCACGACGGGCGGGGCGCTGCCCGAGGTGGTCGGCGCCGACGGGGACACCGCGCTGCTGGTGGAACCCGGTGACGGCGCCGCGCTGGCTGCGGCAATCGGCCGGGTTCTCGACGAGCCCGAACTCGCGTCCGGAATCGGTACCCGCGGCCGTACGCGGGTCATCGACAGGTGGAGCTGGGCCCACACCGCCGACAAGACGGTCGAGCAGTACAGGGTCCTCCTGGAAGAGTGGGAGAGCACGGGACGCTCCCGGTGCTGACGGTCGACTACGAACGTCTGGGGGTACGCGCGGGCCAGCGGGTCCTCGACCTCGGCGCCGGTTTCGGTCGTCATGCGTTCGAGGCGGCCCGACGCGGCGCGGACGTCACCGCCGTGGACCTGTCCCCCGCCGAGCTCACGTCGATCCGTGCCACCTTCGCCGCCATGCACGCGGAGGGCGAACGGTGCGACCCGGCGAACCTGACGCTCGCCGATGCCACCCGCCTCCCCTTCCACGACGCCACGTTCGACCGGATCATCGCCTCGGAGGTCCTCGAGCACGTCCCCGACGACGGCGCCGCGCTGGCCGAGTTGGTGCGCGTCCTGCAGCCCGGCGGTGCGCTGGCGGTCACGGTCCCGGCCTGGCTTCCCGAGCGGGTCTGTTGGGCGCTGACCGACGAATACCACGCCCCCTTCGTGGAAGGCGGCCACGTCCGGATCTACCGCCGTCGCCGACTCGTTGCCATGATCGAGGCGGCCGGCCTCGTCGTGCACGGCCACCACAAGGTCCACTCCCTGCACTCTCCCTACTGGTGGCTCAAGTGTGCCGTCGGCGTCACCGACGACGAGCACCGGGCGGTGCGGGCATGGCATCGTCTCCTGCTGTGGGACATCAGCCGGCGGCCGCTCGCAACCCGCACGGCGGAGCGGATCCTGGACCCGCTGATCGGCAAGAGTCTCGTGATCTACGCGACGAGACCCGCCCTACCGTGGACGGCGACGCCGGCGAAGAGAGGCGTCGACCGTGCCGCCTGACCTGCCGGGCGTGATCTCCGCCGCCGAGGTGGTCCAGAGCGCCGAGGCCATCGCCGCGTGGCAGCTCGACGACGGGATGATCCCCTGGTTCCCGGGCGGGCACGCCGACCCCTGGAATCACGTCGAGGCGGCCATGGCGCTCGACGTCGCCGGCCTCCACGATGCCGCCGCCCGCGGATACGACTGGCTGCGGAGCCGCCAACGTCCCGACGGCGCCTGGCACCAGTACTACGTCGCCGAGGGGGTCTCTCAACAGAAGTTCGATGCGAACTGCGTCGCGTACGTCGCTACGGGGATCTGGCACCACCTGAAGGCGACGGCCGACCTCGCCTTCGCCTCCGAGATGTGGCCCGTCGTCGACCGGGCGATCGACTGGGTCCTCGAGCTCCAACGTCCCCGGGGCGAGATCCGCTGGGCCCGCCACCCCGACGGCACGCCCTGGTCGTTCGCACTCCTCACAGGTTCCGCGAGCATCCACCACTCGATCCGCTGCGCCCTCGCGCTCGCGGAGCGCCTCGGTCACGAACGCCCCGACTGGGAACTCGCGGCCGCCCGGCTGGCCCACGTGATCCGCAGCGACCCCGACGCCTTCGCCCCGAAAGAACGCTGGGCGATGGACTGGTACTACCCGGTCCTGTGCGGGGTGATCACCGGCGACGAGGGGCGCGAACGCCTCGCCGATCGCTACGACGAGTTCGTGATGGCGGGCAAGGGGGTCCGCTGCGTCGCAGACCGGACGTGGGTCACGACCGCTGAGACCGCGGAGTGCACGATGGCACACGCCGCGGTCGGCAGTCACCACCGCGCGCTCGACCTGCTCTCGCTCACGCGCAGCATGCGCACCGACGACGGTCACTACTGGACCGGAGTGGTCCACCCCCAGGGTGTGCGGTTCCCCGCCGACGAACGCACCACGTACAGCGGCGCGGCGGTCATCCTCGCCGCGGACGCCCTCGCCCGGTCCTCATCGACCTCGGGCGTCCTCATCGACCACGCGGCGCTGCCGACGCTGCTGTCGGTCGACGATGATCAGCCGACGGCGACCAGACGATCGCCGAACCCCAGGTAGAGAGTCTCCGAGTCGGCCGCAGCGGTGCGCTCCCCCGCCGGGTCGACATCGGTGAGGGGTACCACCCACGACAACTCGCCGGTGGTGATGTCGAGGCCCCCGACCGTCGTGGATTCCGCCTCCCAGACGATCACCGAACCCGCGACGATCGACAGGACCCGGGCGGGGGTCGTGTCCACCACGCGCCAGCGCGTCTCCCCCGATGACAGGTCGATCAGTGTCCAGCTGACCTCGCCGGAGGCCTGGTCGGTCTCACGGAAGACGATGAGCGGCGAGACCGGTCGGTTGAGGCCCGCCAGTACGGGCTGCGAGTCGAGGATGACCCGATCGAGGCCGTCGGCCGTGGAGATCACTTCGCCCGTCACCGAGTCCAGCACCGCCAGTCCACCGAATCCCTCCGACGCGTCCGGACGACACGGCCGCCGCGCCCCGCCGGTGAGAACGAGACGACGGATACCGGGATCGGCGACCTGGGGCGTGAAGGACGTCGCTCCCACCTGGAACGCTGGGAGGACGCGATCGAAGAGGACCTCGGGCCGCTGGCCGGCCACGAGCTCGACGCCGACGAGGCGCACCCTCGTGTCGTCGCCGCTGCACACGATGATCTCGTCGGGGCGACCGACGGCGATGACCTCGACGACCCCGGCCGTGGGCGACGACAGCCCGACCTGAAGTGGAGCGGAGACCTCACTCGTCTCGAGGTCGAGTGCCCGGATCGAGCCGTCACCGGCCACCAGCGGTAGCACTGCGGGTGGGACCAGGGCCTCGGCCTCGGCATTGGCCAGCAGCGCCCGCAGTTCGGCGACGGCGTCTTCGCCGACGTCGAGTGTCCAGTCGGCCTCGCCGGTCGCCATGTCGATGAGCGCGAGGCTCGGCGGTTCGGTGTCGGACAGTCGCACGGAGAGGAGACCGGCCCCGACCTCGCCGAGGGGCGTCCGTCTGGAGTCACTCCACACGGCCACGCCCGTGAAAGGCTCGAGCGCAGTCGTACCGTCGCTCGAACCGACCACCACCAGGTCGTCGACGACGAGGACGGTCACCGCCGGGGCCTCGAAGGTCCAACGCTGCTCGCCGTCGACGAGATCGAATCCCCGCACGGTGTCGATCTCGGCGCCGCTCTCCCGGGCCACCACCACCACGACGTCGTCGACGACGCCGATCACGTCACTGCGCAGGCCGACGCCGACGTCCTGGATCCAGACGCTGCCACCGTCGGCGGGGTCGATCACGCCCACCGAGACCTGTGAGAACGCCGCGGTAGGACCGGAGGCGACCACCAGACCCGCCGCGGTCGACGCGAGGACGTCGGTGCGCAAGATGACCCCCGACGACGCCGCAGGGTCACCCGTGCGGGCGAAAGTCCGGGACCATAGGACGGTCCCGTCGATGTCGAGAGCCGAGCCGGCGGGTGCCGGAACCTCTCCCCCGTCGTCACCGCCGGAACACGCCGCCGCGAGAACGGCGACACAGATCAGGGCGACTGCGAGACGGCGGATCACCCGGTCCGCTCCAGCACTCTCAGAGAGCCTGTCGCGGAGACCTCACGGAAGCCGTCCTCCAGGGCCCGCAGGTAGATCTCGAATGGCGGACGACCACCGTCGGCGGGATCGGGGAACACGTCATGGATGGCGAGAAGGCCGCCGCCGGACACGTGTGGTGTCCAGCCCTCGTAGTCCCCATGCGCGGGCTCCGCGCCGTGACCACCGTCGATGAAGAGGAATCCGAGCGGTGTCGACCAGTGCTGGGCCACGGTCGACGAGTCTCCCACGACCCCGACCACGATGGGCTCCAGGCCGGCATCGTGCACCGCCCGGCGGAACCGGGGCAGGGTGTCGATTCGGCCGGTGGCCGGATCGACCAGGTCGGGCTCGTGCCATTCCCAGCCCGGCTGGTTCTCCTCGGAGCCACGGTGGTGATCGACGCAGAACAGGATCGTCGACCTCGCCTCTGCGGCAGCTCCGATGTAGATGGCCGACTTCCCGCAGTAGCTACCGACCTCGAGGAACGGACCCCGGGGCGCGGCGAGTGCCGCCTCGTGGAGTGCGACCCCCTCTTCAGGGGGCATGAAGCCGCGTGCGGCCTCAGCGTGTCGGCGTCGTGCGGGATCCATCCCGCACGATCATGGGGCAGTCGGGACCTCGGCCGCCACCACGTCGCCCGCGGTCGAATGCGTCTCATCGTCGGCTCCGCCGAACAGCAGCTGGTCACAGGCGAAGAACTTGACGACCCACAGGGCCCCGAACGCCACCAGGTTGGCACCGTTCACGGCGAGCTGGGCGTCCGTGCGGCCCTGGACGAAGTTCACGGCCAATGTCGACAGGAGCAGCCCCGCGAAGGCGATCGCCCAGAAGGGAATTATCTCCCGGGTCAGATGCGACTTTCCGGTCTGGCCCCACACCCACATCCGGTTGAGCTGGTAGGCGGGGACGGTCGCAATGGCGACCGCAGCGATGTTGGAGGTGACGGGCGCCCAACCGAGTCCGGAGTGGAAGATGTAGAGCATGATCTGGCCGAGCGGGACGACGACGGCCGACACGCTGGCGTACCGCAGGAAGCGGTAGCGGTCGAGAAGTCGGCGGATCAGGTGGTAGAGAAACATGGCGTCTGTCCGGAGGCTACCGCGACGGGAGGGTCCCGCCCGGCGCGCCTCTCCAACCACTATCGGCGCCGGCCGGGGGAATCATGAGTTGCCGTCCGATGCGCCAGCCGAGAACGCGGAACCCCCCGAGCCCCGCCGGATCGAGCAGGGCTTCGGACTCGCCGATGCGGCTTCGGGCCCGCATGGCCGCGAGGTCACCGATGGCGGCCCGTTCAGCCCATATGCGCCGGCCCTCGGCCACGAGGTCCTCGATCCCGTGGCCACGCAGGAACGATGCCTGGTCCACGTCGATGTCGGGCGACCCGAGGGGATCGAGTTGATCGAGCGGCACGTCGCTGGTGATGTCGAGGCAACCGGGTTCGAGGTAGGGGTCGGCGCCCCTGTCGTGGTCGCGATAGGTGCGCAGCCAACCACCTCGTCGACCGAGCGTCGCTGTGGTCTCGCCGTAGTCGACGACCACGACTCGGCCCCGATCCACGATCTCGCCGGCGTCGCGCAGCCAGTTCCTGGCAGCGACAGCGATGGGGACACGCGAGCCGGGTTCGAGCGGAACCGGCACGAGTCGGTCGAGGTGGGCGGATGCCTCCTCGGCGAGCGGCACGGACAGCTCGCAGAGGGCATCGTCACCACCGCCCGTCTTCGTGAGGGTGACCCGGATCTCGGACCAGCCGGCGGCGTTCTTCTCGGCGATGCGGACGGGCAGGTTGTCGAGGAGTTCGTTGGCGAGAACGACCCCGACGAAGGGCCCGGTCGGAAGCTCGCTGAGGCTGGTGACGATCGGGCCGGGCGGTGGTCGTCGCCGGTCGCTCTCCTCGTCGTCGTCGCCGACACCGGCGAAGCTCAGCGCGGGGTCCGTGAGGGTCAGAATCCGCTCCTGGGCACGGCGCAGGACCGGCGAACGCTCGACGAGGACGTAGCGCAGCGCGCTCGCGCAGCGCGGTTCGGCGGCCAGCACCGCCCGTGCGAGTCTCCCGACGCCGGCGCCGGCCTCGACGACGACGAAGGGCTCAGGACGCTCGAGTTCGTCCCACCACCCGTCGAGGGCGCGGGCGATGACCTCGCCGAACAGTGGGCCGACCTCGGCGCTGGTGAGGAAGTCCGAGCGACGGCCCGCTCCGGCGCCGGCTTCGAAGAAACCACCGGGGCCGTAGAGGGCCAGTTCCTGATAGCGGTCGAACCCGATCGAGCCTTCCCGCTCGATGGCAGCGACGATGGCCGGCAGCATCCGCGGCCAACCTGTCGGCAGCGGTCAGCCGCCGATGGCGACGGCGACCGCCTGGGGCACGAGTGAGACGTCGGTGAACCTCGTGACCACCTGCGGGTAGATGCCGAAGAGCAGGGTCCCGGCTGCGGTGAGCACCAACGCCGACTGCAGCGCGAAGGGGACCCTGATCGGCGTCGTGTCGGCGTCGGTTGCGGGATCTTCGATCCACACCCTGGCGGCCACACGGCCGTAGTAGCCGAAGGCGAGGGCGGTGTTGGCGGCGGCGATCGCGGCGAGCGCATAGGCGGCGGGCGTGTCGGCCGAGACGATCGCCGAGAAGACCGAGAACTTGGCGAACCAACCGCCCAGTGGGGGGATCCCGGCCAGCGCAGCGAGGAACACCGTCATGGACACACCCAGGGCGGGCGCGTACTTGAACAGACCGTTGTAGGAATCGAGCTCCGCGCTGCGGGTGCGGCGCGAGACCGCCATGATCACCCCGAAGATCCCGAGGTTCATGGCCGCGTAGATGACCACGTAGGTGACGGTCGCCGTCACCGCCTTGTCGGCTGTGTCGAGGTTCTCGCCGGCGATGGCCAGCGGCGCCAGCATGAAACCGGCCTGGGCGACGCCGGAGTAGGCCATCATCCGGATGATGCTCGTCTGTCGCAGAGCCATCAGGTTGCCGCCGGTCATCGATGCTGCGGCGAGGAACCAGATGGCGGGGCCGTAGACGTCGTCGCGGCCCCAGAAGCCGACGAAGACGAGGTTCATCAGGCCGACGAATCCGGCGGCCTTCGACAGCACCGACAAGAAGGCGGTGACAGGCGTCGGTGCGCCCTCATAGGTGTCGGGTGCCCAGGTGTGGAACGGGAAGGACGAGACCTTGAAGGCGAATCCGACGATGACGAAGATGAGCCCGACGCTGACGATCGGGTCCGACGTCGAGTCCACAGCGGGGTTGAACGCGTTGAAGGTCGCGATCTCCTCGAGGATCGTGGTACCGGTCACGCCGAACAGCAGCGACATGCCGTAGAGCAGGATGCCGCTGGCGAACACACCCATCAGGTAGTACTTCAGCCCGGCCTCGTTCGATTTCAGATCGCGCTTGCGCCATGCGGCGAGCATGTAGGCGGGGATGGAGATGAGTTCGAGGGCGATGAAAATCGTGATGAGGTCCCGGGCCGACGCCATGACGACCATGCCGAGAATCGAGGCCGACAGCAGGCCGTAGTACTCGTTCTCCCAGTAGTCGCCCTCGGCTATGTAGTTGGTCGACAACAAGATGACCAGGTAGCCCGCGAGAACGAACACGGCCTTGAGGACCAGCGAATAGCCGTCGACGACATAGGCCCCACCGAACATCACCCTGGGCTCGGAGGCCACTCCGTCGATGGCGAGGGTGGCGATGGGGATCATGACACCGAGGAGGCCGACACCCGCGAGAGCCGCGGTGAGAGCGCGCCCGCGCTCGGCGAAGATGATGTCGAACAGCGTCAGCAGCGCGCCGACACCGAGCAGGGTGAGCTCGGGCGCGATGGCGTGCCAGTCGATGTCAGGCCGGATGAACGGGGCCTGCTCCACGACCGTCTGGGCGGTCCGGGCGACGGCGGCCAGGGCGGCCAGGACCATCGATCAGCCTCCCTGGGCGGATTCGCCGCCGAGAGCGACGCGGATCGCGTCGAAGCAGTCGTCGGCGAGGTCGCCTTCGAGCTCGAGACAGTTGCCCTCACCGGTTCCGTGGTCCTCGACCACGAGGCTCTGGACGACGGCGTCGTCGGTCGCCTCGTGCAGAAGGCGCGGGTAGAAGCCGAGCAGCACGATGAAGACGAGGATCGGCGCCCATGCGACGTACTCGATGGGCTTGGCGTCGGTGATGTGGGGGTCGTCCGCGAACTCCTCGGTGGGAGTCCCGAAGGCCGTCTTCTGGAGCATCCACAAGAGGTAGCCCGCGGCCAGGACTGTGCCCAGAGCGGCGACCACCATGTAGCCCCGGAAGGTGGCCTCGGGCAGCGCAGCGGCCGGGTTGTAGGACGCGAGGATGGCCGGGAACTCACCCCAGAACCCGGCGAGGCCGGGAAGTCCCAACGACGCCATGACGCAGAAACCCAGAATCCAGCCCATCCGCGGTGCCTGGATCAGAAGCCCACCCAGCCGACCCATGTCGAGCGTGTGGAACCGGTCCTTCACCGAACCGGCGATGAAGAACAACATGCCGGTGATGAGACCGTGGGCGACCATGCCGAACACGGCGGCGTTGATACCGAAGTCGGTCATCGTGGAGATACCGAGCATGACGAAACCCATGTGCGCGACCGACGAGAACGCTATGAGTCTCTTCATGTCGCGTTGCGCGAGACAGCCCAGCGCACCGTAGATGATGCCGATCACCGCCAGGAGGCCGATGAACGGCGCCCACGCCGCTGCAGCCTCGGGCAGCATCGGGAAGGCGATCCGGATGAACCCGTAGGTGCCGAGCTTCAACAGCACCGCGGCCAGGATGACGGAGCCGACGGTGGGCGCCTGGGTGTGCGCGTCGGGCAGCCACGTGTGGAACGGGAACATGGGCACCTTGACGCCGAAGCCGACGAACATCCCGGCGAAGATCCACAGCTGGGCCGACCGGGCGATGGCGGAGGTGGCGCCGCCGGACAGTGCCCGCATGTCGAAGGTGTTGACGACGTCGAGGCCCACGAGGGTCCCGTCGGACAGGAAGAACAGGGCCAGGAAGCTGATGAGCATCAGCGCCGAACCGAACATCGTGTAGATGAAGAACTTGAGCGAGGCGTACCGCCGGTCCTCGCCACCCCAGACTCCGATCATGAAGTACATCGGGAGAAGGACGACCTCGAAGAACACGAAGAACAGGATCAGGTCCTGGGCGACGAAGGTGCCGATCATGCCCGTCTCGAGGATCAGGATGAGGCTGAGGAAGGCCTTGGGGTTGTGCGGCTCGGGGAAGTGGTTGAACGAGTAGATGATGCACAACGGGACGATGCCCACCGTCAACAGGATCATCGGCAGGGAGATGCCGTCGATTCCCATGATGTAGCGGCTGTTGATGACATCGATCCAGCGTTCGTCGACGACGAACTGCAATTCGCTCGTGTCACTGAAATCGAACTCGGCGAGGAGGATGACGGCGAACACGGCCGTCGCCAGGGACGCCAACAGCGCCACGGCCTTGATCAGTTGCTCCTCGGCCTTCGGGATGAGCATCAACAGCACCGCACCCACGAGCGGGATGAAGGTGATGAGGCTCAGGCCCCAGTCGTCGAGATTCATTGTTCTCGGCTGTCCTTCCTAGAGAAACACGATGAAGACGCCGGCCAGCAACGTTGCAGCGGCGAACATGATGCCTGCGTAGAACTGCACCTTGCCCGTCTGCATCTTGCGCAACTCGCCGCCGGCGCCGTACGAGGCGATACCGGACCCGTTGACCACACCGTCGACGACCTTCTGGTCGACCTGCTCGTAGACGAACGTCCCGGCCTTGACCGCTGTCTCGCCGGTGCGATCCACGAGGCGGTCGATGACGTTCTGGTTGACCCAGTAGGTGGCCTTCGCGATCGGGCCCTTCGTACCCGCGGCGATGACCCCCGTGTAGAGGTGGTCGAGGTAGTACTTCTGGCGCAACACGGTGTGGCCCGCCCGTGCCAGGGCGAAGCGGCTCGTCGGACCGTTGGGCAGCTCGGTGAGACTTCGGCCTGCCGCCTTCGACGCGGCCTCCACCTTCACGAAGTAGTACCAGAAAGCCGCTCCGATCGCGAGCATCACGACGATGATGGAGGCGATGGCGAGGCTCCACGACGGTTTCGCGTGACCGATGATCGGGAACGTCTCGACGCCCGGCCGTGGTTCGACATAGAAGCCGAAGCGTTCCTGCCAGCTGTCGGGCACCAGCTGGAAACCCGGCGGGAAGTTGACGAAGCCCGCGACGAGGGCGAGGCCCGCCAGGATCCACAGCGGGACCGTGATCCGGCGGCCGGACTCGTGGAGGTGCGCCTCGTCGTGTCCACGGTGCTCGCCGAAGAAGGTGAGATAGATGACCCGGGTCATGTAGGCGGCGGTCAGGGCGGCCGTCACCATGCTCATCGCCAGCATGACCGTGTAGGCGCCGTTGGCCCCCGAGCCGCCGAACAGACCCCACCCACCGGTGCCGACGAGGATCTCGTCTTTGGACCAGAACCCCGCGAGCGGTGGGAGGCCGGCCAGGGCGAGCGAACAGATCAGGAACGTCTTGTACGTCTGGGGCATGTGCTTGCGCAGTCCGCCCATGTCCTTCTTCATGTCGAAGCTGTGGACGGCGTGGGCGACCGATCCCGAACCGAGGAACAGCCCGGCCTTGAAGAACGCGTGGGTGAAGAGGTGGAAGATGGCCGCGGTCCAGGCGCCGACACCGAGAGCGAGGGCCATGTACCCGAGCTGGGAGATCGTGGAATAGGCGAGGACCTTCTTGATGTCGTTCTGGACGAAGGCCAGCGACGCGCCGACGAGGGTGGTGACGCCACCGACGATGGCCAGCAGGTTCAGCGACGATCCGTCGATCGACAGGCCCTCCCAGAAGACCGGGTAGAGGCGGGCGACCATGTAGATGCCGGCGACGACCATCGTGGCGGCGTGGATGAGCGCTGAGACCGGCGTGGGGCCGGCCATGGCGTCGGGCAGCCACGTGTGGAGGAAGAACTGGCCGGACTTCGACATCACCGCGGCGATCAACGCGCATGAGGCGACGAGCAGCACGAGGTGGTCGATCTCGCCGGCGACGGCCGCGGCGTTGACGTCGATCACCGACATCGACCCGGCGGCGAAGAACAACAGGATCATGCCGATGAGGAGACCTATGTCACCCACGCGGTTGGTGAGGAACGCCTTCAGCGCGGCGTCGGAGTTCTCCTTCTCCTCCCACCAGTGCCCGATGAGCGCGAACGAGCAGACGCCGACCAACTCCCAGCCGACGATCATCTGGATGATGTTGCCCGACGTGACGAAGAACAGCATTGCGGAGGTGAACAGCGAGAGGAACGCGAAGTAGTGCGTGTAGCGCCGGTCTCCGGCGACGTAGTCGGTCGAGTACACGTGCACCAGCAGCGACACGAGGGTCACGACGAACAACAACGTGACGGACAGGCCGTCCGCGATGAAGCTGATCTGGAAGGTCTCGCCGCCGTTGACGAACCAGTCCCATGCCGTCTCGACGATCGGGACGGCTGCGCCCTCCTCCTCGACGAGCTCGACGGGGTTCTCGGCCTCGACTGCCGACTCGGAGGCTGCCAGGACGACGCCGTCGGAACCCGCGGCGATCTCCACCGACGAGCCGTCCGCGGCGAGGGCGGCGGCCTCTTCGCCCCCGTGCTCGGCTTCGTACTTCTCCTCGACGATGCGGATGGCCTCGTCGTCGGCGGAGTTGAGCTCGGTGATCCACTGGACGCCGGTGATGGACGAGAACAGCAGTGCGAGACCCACGGCGGCAATCCCGAGTTCCGCCCCCTTGAAGGGGAGGCGCTTGCCGAAGAACAGGATGCCGAGGAAGGACAGGAACGGCAGCAGGGGCGCGATCCAGACGTGCTCCAGGAACCACCCGGAGACCTCGACGATCGGGCTCGCCTCGGCGGCGAAGGTCAACGGCACGCGATCAGCCCCTCATCGTGTCGACCTGGTCCAGGTCGACGCTGCGGCGGTTGCGGTAGATCAACAGGACGATCGCCAGCCCGACGCCGACCTCAGCGGCGGCGACGGCGATGACGAACAGAGCGAAGACCTCGCCGGCGATGTTGCCGTGGAAGGCGCCGAACGCCACGAGGTTGATGTTGACCGCGTTGAGGATCAACTCGATCGACATGAGGACGAGAACGCCGTTGCGGCGGGCGAGGACGCCGTAGACACCGATCGAGAAGAGCACCGCGGACAGGACGAGGAACTGGCTCAGGTACACGGTGCTACTCCTTTCTCGCTATGACGATGGCGCCGATGAGCGCCGCCAGCAGCAGGACCGAGGTCGCCTCGAAGGCGACGATGTACTGCGAGAAGATCGAGTCCGAGACCTGGGCCGTGGTGGTGCGGGTCTCGGTGGGCAACTCGACGTCCCGGAACCAGTCGAGGACGGAGTAGACCGTGACGGCGGTGAGCAGGAGTGCCGTGAACAGGGCCGCGCCCCGGACCGCTCCGGTGTGATCCGTGACGTCCTCACGGCCGATCTTGGCCCGGGTCAACATGATGCCGAACAGGAACAACACGATCACGGCGCCGATGTAGACCAGCACCTGCGTGACGCCGATGAACTCGGCACCGAGGATCAGGAACTGTGCGGCGACCCCGGCGAGCACCACGACCAGATAGAGCGCCGCGTGCACGACGTTGTTGGTCGTGACGACGCGCAGGCCGGCGAGGACCATGATCGCGGCGATCACGTAGAAGGCGATGTTCTGGGCGACCATCAGGCCGAGAACGGGGGTCATGGCTCAGCCGGCTCCCGTCCGCTCGGGCGGCTCCGGGACCTTGCGGACCTTGGCTTCGGATCCGGCCTCGTAGTCCTCGAACGCCGGGACCGTGTGCATCCAGTCGGTGAGGCGGTCCTTGTCGTGGAGCAGGTCAGCGATGGACGGCTCGGAGTACTCGAACTCGGGGCTCCAGAAGAGCGCGTCGAACGGGCAGACCTCGACGCAGATCCCGCAGTACATGCACAGCGCGTAGTCGATGTCGAAGCGGTCGAGCTTGTTGCGCTGGCGGGGCTTGCCCCCCTCGCGGCGCGGCGGTGCGAGCTCCTTGTGGCCCTCGATGTAGATGCACCAGTCCGGGCACTCGCGGGCGCACAACATGCAGGCCGTGCAGTTCTCGGTGTGCAGCGCGATCACCCCGCGGGCCCGCGCGGGCGGGGCCTCCTTCACGTGGGGGTACTGCACCGTGTGCGCGCCCTTGGTGGGCGACGGGACCGGCTTGCGCGGATCCGGGAACAGGGTGCGCGCCATCGTCTTCGCGGTGACGGCGAGCCCCTTGACCATTCCGGGTACGAGCCCCATCAGATGCTCCTCACAGCGCGACCTTGAGTACGCCCGTGACCACGATGTTCGCCAGGGCGAGCGGGATCAGGAACTTCCAGGCGAGCCGCTGAAGCTGATCTTCGCGGAACCGGGGGAAGGTGAACCGGAACCAGAAGATGAGGAACGACACGGCCATGATCTTCGCGAACAGCACCAGCGGCCCGAACAGGTTCAGCCAGTTCGAGTCCACGTCGAAGCCCGGGATGTACCAGCCCCCGAGGAACAGGATCGACGACAGCCCGGCGAAGGCGAAGGCCGTGCCGAACTCGCCCATGAAGAAGAACAGGAACCGGAAGCCGGTGTACTCGACCTGGTACCCGCCGACGATCTCGGACTCGGCCACCGGCATGTCGAACGGCGGCTGGGTCAACTCGGCCTGGACGGCGACGAGGAAGATCGCGAACCCGACGAACTGGGTGAAGATGTACGGGTTGCCGATCGCACCCCAGCCGAAGATCTCGCCGGTGGCCTGGGCGGCGACGATGTTCTGGAGGTTGAGCGTTCCGGCCTGGATGACAACACCCACGACGGCGAGGACGAGGGGCAGTTCGTATGCGATGAGCTGACCGGCGGCCCGCAGACCACCGAGGAGCGCGTACTTGTTCGCAGATGCCCATCCGGCCATCAGGATGCCGATGACCGACAGCGACGAGACGGCCAGCGCGTAGAAGACGCCCACGTCGAGGTTGGAGACGACGGCATCGGGGCCGGCCGGGATCACGACGTAGAGCAGGAAGGTCGACATCAACACGACGACCGGCGCCATGGCGAACACGTACCGGTCGGCCCGCTCGGGGAAGATGTCCTCCTTCTGGATGAACTTGAGGCCGTCCGCGAGGAGCTGGAGGGTGCCGTGCGGGCCGGCCTCCATCGGTCCGAGGCGGCTCTGCATGAAGCTCATCATCTTCAACAGGAAGACGTAGCCCAGGATGAGGGCGGCCGTCGGGATGACGGCCGCGACGATCCCGACCTTGATGACTGTCTGTTGCCAGTAGGCGAGCTCGATGTCGGCGAGGACCGTCAACGTGGGCGTCATCGGTCGATGTCACCCAGGATGAAGTAGAGGCTGGCGAGGATCGTGACGATGTCGGGAACGTAGACGCCCTTGAGAAGCCACGGCGCGATGGACAGGTTCGAGAAGCTCGCCGAACGGATCTTGACCCGGAACGGGATCAGGTCCCCCTGGGAGACGACGTAGTACCCCATCGCGCCGAGCGGGTTCTCGGTCTCGACGTAGGCCTCCCCGGCCGGGACCTTGATGATGCGGGGGACCTTGGCCATGACCGGACCCGACGGGATGCCGTCGAGGATCTGGTCCACCAGGTGGGTTGCCTCGCGCGTCTCCTGCAACCGCACCCAGTAGCGGGCGAAGGAGTCCCCGTCTGGGTGCGTCCACACCTTCCAGTCCAGCTGGTCGTAGACGAGCGGGGACTCGACGTCGCGGCGGATGTCCCAGTCCACGCCCGACGCACGGATGTTGGCGCCCGACAGGCCGTACTCGAGCCCGACCTCGGGCGGTATGACGCCGATCCCCCGGCAACGGGACTGGAAGATCTCGTTGCCGAGCACGAGGTCCTCGAGCTCGTCGCAGAAGGTCCGCATCTTCTCCATCACGGCCTTGGTCTCGGCGATCCAACCCTTGGGCAGATCGTCCTTGAGGCCGCCGATGCGGTCGAAGTTGGGGTGGAAACGGCCACCCGTGACGGCCTCGATCTGGTTGAGGACGAACTCGCGGTCACGGAAGGCGAAGAAGACGGGGGTGATGGCGCCGAGCTGGACACCCATGTCGCCGAGGAACAGTGCGATGTTGGCGATGCGGGAGAGCTCGAAGAGCGCCGTGCGGATCCACTGGGCCCGCGGCGGTGCCTCGACCTCCATGAGCTGCTCCGCGGCGAGGATGAACGGCACCTCGTTCGCGAAGCTACCGAGCCAGTCGATGCGGTTGATGAGCGTCGTGACCTGCGGGTAGGTCCGCACCTCGGTGAGCTTCTCGTAGCCCCGGTGCATGTAACCCATGATCGGCTCGGCCTCGATGACCTGCTCGCCGTCGAGACGGGCGACGATCCGCAGGGTGCCGTGGGTGGCGGGGTGCTGCGGACCGATGTTGAGCGTCATGCCGTCGGTTTCGAGCTCGACGTTGAGTCGGGCGTCCGCGGCCTGGCCGGCGATGTAGGCGAGCTTCTGGGATTCGGTGGCGGTCACGCGTCGTCCCCCTCGCCGGGCATGGCCTCGACGTCGACGATGCCGGGCCACGGCTTCACGCGCCGGGCCAGAAGAGGGAAGTCCTTGCGCATCGGGTAACCCTCGAAAGCGCCCGGCAGGTAGAGGTTGCGCAGATCGGGGTGGCCGACGAAGTCGATGCCGTACATCTCATGGGTCTCACGCTCATGCCAGTTGGCGCCGGCGAAGACCGGGATGAGCGTCTCGACCGAGACGTCGTCGTCGGGAAGGTCGGTCTTGATCGTCACGCCGACATTGCTCGTGATCGAGAACAGCCGCATGAGCACCTGGAAACGGGTGTCGCCACCGGCGAAGCCCGTGACCATCTCCACGGGTTCCTTCTCTTCGCGGCCGTGAACGGCCCAGTCCTGTTCGGACTCCATGTCGCGCCCGAACGGCGACGGCAGCCAGTCGATCGCCCCGAGCCAGTCGAACCAGCGGCAACCGGCCTCGGTCGAGGCGACGTCGGCCGCGCGGCGCCACGCCTCGCGGCGGACGCGGACCCACAGGTCGACGCCACCGACGAGGTGGGACTCGACGAGGTCGTCGCCGAGACCCTCGGTGAGGATGGCGAGCAGCGCGTCGCGACGCGGATCGGGCTCGACGGCCGCCTCGTCGTCGGAGCCACCGTCGGTCTGGGGGTCGTCGACCACGTCACTGGACGACAATGGGGTCACCCTTCCAACGTTGCGCCATGTCTTCGTTCTGGATGCGCTCCTGGAGCAGGACGATGCCCTCGAGCAGCGCTTCGGGTCTCGGCGGGCACCCGGGCACGTAGACGTCGACCGGAATCAGCTGATCCACGCCCTTGGTCACCGAGTAGGAGTCCCAGTAGGGGCCGCCACAGTTGGCGCAGCTACCCATGGAGATCACGTACTTGGGGTCCGGCATCTGCTCGTAGAGACGCACGATCGCCGGTGCCATCTTGTCGGTCACCGTCCCGGAGATGACCACGAGGTCCGCCTGGCGGGGGCTGGCGGGGAACGGAATGACGCCGAGGCGCATCACGTCGTAGCGCGGTGAGCCGAACGCGGCGCCCATCTCGATGGCACAGCACGCGAGCCCCCACTGGTAGACCCACAGCGAGTACTTCCTGCTCATGTTGAGCAGGGTGGTCAGGGGCTTGGGGATCTTGCCGCTCTCGACGAGTCCCATCAGCGGGCTCCGTTCAGACCCATCGGAGGACTCCCTTGCGCCATGCGTAGAAGAGCCCCAGGGCGAGGATGAAGATGAAGATGGCCATCTCGACCAGCCCGAAGAGACCGTAGGCCTCGAGGCGGGTCGCCCACGGGAAGATGAACACGGCCTCGACATCGAACATGACGAAGAGCAGTGCGAACACGTAGTAGCGGACGTTGCTCTGGGCCCACGCCTGGCCGACGGGATCCACGCCGCTCTCGTAGTTGATGTACTTCTGCCTCTGGGGCCGATCGGGACGCAGGAGCGCGCCCGCGCCGAGCATGGCCGCGACCATGCCGATGGCGAGGGCCGCGAAGAGGCCGACGGTGAGATAAGAGCGAAGGAACTCCGACACGGCAGGTGAGCCTACCCAGCCGTCGCGAAGGTGACCAAAGCAAGCTCGGTGGCTTGCGGTGGGGGCGCGACCGGCCCGGCGGTGGGCACGTGGCCCGCGGCTGAGCGGGTCAACCTGCTGCGACGAGGACGGGGACCGCGTCCCTGGCCAGATCGACGATGGGGAACGGGATGATGCCGAAGGTGACGGTCATCGCCGCGGCGACGAACAGCACGAAGGCCGCCCCGGGGGCGATGCGCACCGCACCGGTGGGAGCGTCGGCGGTGTCGTCGCCGGTCCCGATGTACATGGCGAGGACGATGCGCAGGTACAGGACCGCTGCGATGACAGCGGCCATCATCGCAATCGCCGCGAGCCAGTAGGACCGGGCGTCGACGGCGGCGCTGATGACGTAGAACTTCGCGAAGAAGCCCGACGTGAAGGGGACGCCGGCCTGCGCGAACAGGAACAGGGTGAACGTGAGAGCGAGGACGGGTCGACGCCGGGCGAGTCCGGAGTAGTCCCCCAGCGACTGGGCGGACTCGCCGTCGGATCCCATGACGGTCACGACGGCGAAGCTGCCGATCACCATGAAGGAGTAGGCACCGAGGTAGAACAACGCGGCTGACGTGCCGTCGGCGGTGGCCGCCTGCACGCCCACCAGGATGTAGCCGGCGTGGCTGATCGACGAGTAGGCGAGCATGCGCTTCACGTCGGTCTGCACGACGGCGACGATCGAGCCGACGAGCAGGGTTATCGCGGCGATCGCGTAGATGATCGGCTGCCAGTCGGTGCGGTAGTCCCCGAAGGTGAGCCAGAAGATCCGCAACATGGCGGCGAAGCCGGCGACCTTCACGCCGGAGGCCATGTAGGCGACGATCGGCGAGGGGGCGCCCTGGTAGACATCGGGCGTCCAGGCGTGGAACGGCACGGCCCCCACCTTGAACAGCAGACCGACGAGCAGCAGTGCGAAGCCACCGAGCAGCAGGCCGTCGTCGAGGAGCTGGTTGGTCGACAGGAACCGGTCGATGTCCAAGAGGTTGGTCGATCCGGCGGCGCCGTAGATGAGAGCGATTCCGTAGAGGAAGAAGGCCGACGAGAAGGCCCCGAGCACGAAGTACTTCATGCCCGCCTCCTGGGAACGGAAACGGCGCAGGTCCAGCGCGGCGAGCACGTAGACGGCGATCGAGAGGACCTCGAGGCCGAGGAACATGACGATGAGGTCGTTGGCGCCGGCCATCACGACGCCACCCGACGCCGACAAGAGCAACAGGACGTACAGCTCGAGTTGGGCGACGCCGCGGCGCTTCGTGTAGTCGTAGGCCAGGATCGCGGTCAGCACGACGGTGGCCGAGATGAGACCGGTCAGGTAGACGGAGAAGCCGTCGACCCCGACGGCACCGCCCAGCGTGGAGAAGCCACCCGACGGCTCGTCCTGCACCCGGAACCACTGCCAGATCGAACCGCCGAGGGCGCCGGTTCCCACTGCCGCGGTCCACGCCGACCAGAACCAGTCGGGCAGCCAGCGCCCGGCGATCGACGACAGGGTCAGCGCGACGACGCCACCACCCATCAGCACCAGGTGCGGGATGATCGCGGTCCAGTCGACCGACGGCGTGTCGATCGATCCGGGATCGATCGGGTTCACCTGGGCCAGGTGGGTCAGCGCCCCGAGGAGCGGGGAGACGGCGGCGGCGAAGAGGGAGCTCATCACTCACCGTCCCCTTCGGCTGCTTCGCCCTCTTGGTGGCCGTGTTCGATCTCGTCGAAACCGCCGCCGGCGCGGCCCTGGTTGACCGGCTCGTCGAAGTCCTCGACATGGGTCTCGACATGGGCGACGAGGCGGTCCACCGCAGGTTCCATCCGCTCGATGACCGGGCGGGGGTAGACGCCCATGAACACGATCAGCACGAGAAGCGGGGCGATGACGAGACCTTCACGCCAGTTCAGGTCGGCCATGTCCTCGTTGTCGCCGCTGGGCGTCCCATGGAAGACGCGCTGGTAGGCCCACAGCATGTAGAGCGCGGCGAGGATGACCCCGGCGGTGGCGACCACGGCCCACCAACGGGCGGCCGTGAAGGTTCCGAGGAGGATGAGGAACTCCCCGACGAAACCGTTGAGGCCGGGAAGGCCGATCGAGGAGAACATCACGACGGTGAAGACCGCCGCCATGATCGGCGCCGCCTTCTGGAGCCCGCTGAGCTCGGAGATCTGTCGGGTGTGGCGGCGCTCGTAGAGCCAACCCACGAGCAGGAACAACGCGCCGGTCGAGAGACCGTGGTTCACCATCTGCAGAAGGCTGCCCGTCATGCCCTCGGTGTTGAGTGCGAACGTACCGAGCACGATGAATCCGAGGTGGGCGACCGACGAGTACGCGACGAGACGTTTCAGGTCCCGCTGCATCGTGGCCACGATGGCGCCGTAGAGGATGCCGACGACGCCGAGCGTCAACATCGCCGGAGCGAAGAACTCGGCCGCCTCGGGGAACAGGTACACGCCGAAACGCAGGAATCCGTAGGTGCCCAGCTTCAACATGACACCGGCGAGGATGACCGAGCCGGCCGTGGGCGCCTCGGTGTGTGCGTCAGGAAGCCACGTGTGCACCGGGAACAGCGGCACCTTCACGGCGAACGCGAGCGCGAAGGCGAGGAAGATCCAACGGCCCGTCGTCGTCGCGATGGACTGGGCCTCGGCGATCTCCACGAGGCTGAACGTGAGGTCGCCGCCGACCTCGGCGCGGTGCAGGAACGCGAGCGACACGATCCCCACGAGCATCAGCGCGGAACCGAACATCGTGTAGAGGAAGAACTTCATCGCCGCGTACCGGGCGTTGCCGTGACCCCACTGGGCGATGAGGAAGTACATCGGCACGAGCACGATCTCGAAGAACGAGAAGAACAGGAACAGATCGAGCGCGATGAACACGCCGATGGCACCGGCCTCGAGGACGAGCAGCCACGCGAAGTAGGGCTTGTCGTCGTGCCCGGGCGAGACCGCGAGCATGGCGATCGGGAACAACACGACGGTCATGACGATGAGGAACAGCGAGATGCCGTCCACACCGACGTTCCAGGTGATCCCGAGCGGCTCGATCCAGCTGTGGGTGGAGACGAACTGGAAGCCCGACGCCACCTCGTCGCCGACCTCGTCCGCGTCGTACTCGAACGCGGCGAGCATCCAGCCCGCGACAGCGGCTACCGCCACGGAGAACGTCACGGCGATGGGCTTCACCAGCTCGGTGCGCGAACGCGGGATGACGGCGATCAGGAGCGCGCCGATGACGGGGAGGACGACGAGCGTCGGAAGGACGGGCCAGCTCGCTCCGGCGTCCGCGAGGGTGAGTGTGTTCATCAGAACGACGTCCTGGCGAGGAACCAGCCGAGGAGGACCACGACACCGAAGGTGATGCCGAGGGCGTAGGACCGCACGAGTCCGGTCTGGAGGCGACGGGTCCAACCGCCGCCGACCCGCACGAGCTTGGCCACACCGTTCACGATGCCGTCCACGACGCTGGTGTCGGCATCCGCGGTGGCCTGGAAGGCGGCGCGGCCCGGTCCGCCCATCGCGGCGCTCACCGTCTCGTCGTAGTACCAGCCCCGGGCGAAGACGGGCGGTTCCACCCTGGCCGCGGCGATCCGCTTCTGGAGGTAGACGACCACGCCGGCGATGATGCCGAGAGTGGAGCCCACGATCGCGACGCCGGCGAGGACCCACTTCGTGCCGCCCTTGAAGGCCAGCTCGGCCTCGTTGCCGAACAGCGACGGTTCGAGCCAGTGCTCGAGGAAGTGCACGTCCTTGGTGAACGGCAGGTTCAGCGCACCGGCGCCGAGAGCGGCGATGGCGAGGACGGCGAGGGGCAGGGTCATCTGCCACGGCGACTCGTGGGGATGGGCGTCGTCGGCCCAGCGGCGCTCACCGAAGAAGGTCATGAACACGAGGCGGCTCATGTAGAAGGCGGTGAGAATCGCCGTGGCCAGGAGAAGCACGTAGAGGACCTTGTTGTCGTTGTAGGCGAAGACAAGGATCTCGTCCTTCGACCAGAAACCCGAGAACGGCGGGACACCCGCGATCGCGAGCCAGCCGACGATGAACGTGACCGCGGTGACCGGCATCACCTTGGCGAGACCGCCGTAGCGTCGCATGTCCTGCTCGTCGTCCATGCCGTGGATGACCGAACCGGACCCGAGGAACATCAGCGCCTTGAAGAACGCGTGGGTCACCATGTGGAACACGGCTGCGACGTACGCACCCGTGCCGATGGCGACGAACATGAATCCCAACTGCGACACCGTCGAATAGGCCAGGACCTTCTTGATGTCGTTCTGGCCGATGGCGATGGTGGCCGCGAACGCGGCGGTCCCCAGACCGATCCAGGCGATCATCGCCGGGACCCAGCTGTCGGCGGCCTCGAGGAGCGGGCTGAATCGCACGAGCAGGTAGACGCCGGATGTGACCATCGTGGCGGCGTGGATGAGCGCCGAGACCGGCGTGGGGCCGGCCATGGCGTCGGGCAGCCACAGGTAAAGCGGGAACTGCGCGGACTTGCCGGCCGCGCCGAGCATCAGCGCGACGACGATCGCGGTGGCCGTGGTCTGGGAGATGTCGCCGGAGAACATCTCGCCGTAGGTGATCGACCCGAACGTGAAGAAGGCGAAGAACATGGCGACCATGAAGCCGAAGTCGCCGACCCTGTTCGTGACGAAGGCCTTCTTACCGGCCGAGGCGTTCGCCTCGTCGCCGAACCAGAACGAGATCAGCAGGTACGAACACGCACCCACGCCCTCCCAGCCGAGGAACGTCAACAACATGTTGTCGCCGAGGACCAGCAACAGCATCGAGAAGACGAAAAGGTTGAGGTAGACGAAGAACTTCGAGAAGTCGGCGTCGCCGTGCATGTACCCGATCGAGTACAGATGGATCAGCATGGACACGCCGGTGACGAACAGGATCATCGTCACCGACAGGGGGTCAACCAGGAACGCGATGTCGACCGAGAAGTCCCCGGCGGGGATCCACGTGAACAGCTTGTGGGTGACGATCCGATCCTCGCCGCCGCGGTCGAGCATCCCGATGAACACGAGGATCGACGCGGCGAACGAGCCCGCCACCGCCGCGGTGCCGATCCAACCGGCGGCGGGTTCACCGAGACGGCGACCTGCCACGACGAGCAGGGCGAATCCGGCGAGGGGCAGGGCCGGCACGAGCCAGACGAGCTCTGTCAGTTCGGACACGGACACGTCAGCCCCTCATCAGCGACACGTCGTCGGCTGTCGCACCGGGGCGCCGTCGCATGATCGCGACGACGATCGCCAGGCCGACGACCACCTCTGTCGCCGCCACCACGAGAACGAAGAACACCGATGCCTGACCCCCCAGGTCGCCCAGGTCCCGCCCGAACGCGACGAAGGTCAGGTTGACCGCATTCAGCATCAACTCGACGCACATGAACATCACCAGCGGGTTGCGCCTGACGAGCAGTCCCACCGCGCCGATGGAGAAGACGACGGCGCCGAGGATCAGGTACCAGGTGGTCGTGACCTCCATCAGGCCTCGCCCCCGTCAGCGCTGTCATCGGGTCCACTCACGAGAGCTGGATCTTCGTCCGCCGGGTCGTCGTCGCCGCGGTGGCCGAACAGGCGCGACATGTCGATCAGGCGCTCCGGCGGCGGGATCACGTACCCCTCGTCGATGTCTTCGCGGTCGTCGGGGTCGGGTCGGCGCGCCAGGGCGACGGCGGCCACCACTGCGATCGTCAACAGGACCGCGGTGATCTCGAACGCCCACACGTAGTCGGTGAACACCACCCGACCGAGTTGGCGGATGTTGGACTCCGTCTCGGTGCCGAACTCCTGATCGTCCTCGCGCAACTCGGTCGCGGAGGTGGGCAGGTCCTCACCCGTGAGAGGGTCGACGATGGGCTGGCCGGTGACGCTGTCGACGATGGCCGCGGTCGAGGCGGGCTGACCTGTCGATCCGTTGTCCGAGGCGACAGCCACGAAGACGATGCCGAGGACCATGACGGCGACCCCGAGCGCCAGGGCGAGGGGGCGTTGCCCGCCGAGAGGTTCGACCCGCAGGTCGTCCACCTTGTCGACGCCGAGCAACATGATGACGAACAGGAACAGCACGACGATGGCGCCGGCATACACGATCACCTGGACGACCGCCAGGAACTGCGCGTCCTGGGCGAGGAACAGGACCGCGATACCGAAGAGCGTGGCCACGAGCATGAGCGCGTTGTGCACGGTGTGTTTGGCGAGGACCACGCCGAGCGATCCGAGCACGACGATGACTGCAGCGATGATGAAAACCACTGTTTCCATCAGGCGTCGTCCTCCTCGGACGCGGCGTCGGCCGCCGGTGCAGACTGGCCCCGCTCGGGGGCGCGCACGCCGTAGCCGAGCTCACCGGACCAGGCGACCCGGCCCTCGTAGGCGGCCGATCCCGACGGTGAGGTGGCCCGCATCCACGCCGAGGTGTGCTCGTCCTCACCGGGCCGCCAGTCCTCCCACGGCAGATGCTTCGGACGGCCCTCGTCGTCGACGAGGAGTTCGTCGCGGGTGTAGATGGCGTCTTCGCGGTTGGTGAACGAGAACTCGAACAGCTTCGTCTCGGTGATGGCCTCGGTGGGACAGGCCTCCACGCACAGGTCGCAGTGGATGCAGCGCAGGTAGTTGATCTCGTAGACGAAGCCGTAGCGCTCGCCGGGCGACACGGGGTCGTCGGGTGGGTTGTCGGCGCCGCGCACGTAGATGCAGCGGGCGGGACACACACCGGCGCACAACTCGCAGCCGATGCACTTCTCCATCCCGTCCTCGTACCGGTTGAGGACGTGGCGGCCATGCAGCCGTTCGGGCTTGGGGCGCTTGTCGGTCGGGTACTTGGTGGTGACCCGGTCCTCGAACATCTTGTTGAAGGTGATGCCGAAACCTTCGAAGAGTCCCATCAGTCGATCCCCTCCCCGGCGAGGCGGCGCGAGCGACCTTCGCGGATGGCCCCGAACAGGACCAGCGAGCCGAGCAGGAGCCCGCCGATCGCTATCCCGAGGACCGCGGCGATGTTCCAGTCCCGGTCGTCACCGACCTGGATGGCGGCGATGACCAGGAACCAGCCGAGCGACAGTGGGATGAGGAACTTCCATCCGAGGTCCATGAGCTGGTCATAGCGGACCCGGGGCAGGGTCGCGCGGAACCAGATGAAGGTGAACAGGAACGCCACGACCTTGAGGAAGAACCAGAAGACGCCCCACAGCCAGCCGATGCTCTCCCAGAACGGGATGGGCCCGTCGGGGCCACCGAAGAACAGGGTGACCATGATCGCCGACATCGTGATCACGTTCATGAACTCGGCCAGGAAGAAGAGCGCGAACCGCAGCGACGTGTACTCGGTGTGGAAGCCGCCGACGATCTCCTGCTCGGCCTCGACGAGATCGAAGGGGGGTCGGTTCAACTCCGCCGTGGCGGCCACCATGAAGACGAAGAACGGGATGAAGCCCGTGAGCCACAGGTTCCAGTTCCACCCGTCGGCCTGCTCGGCCACGATGTCATGGGTGGAGAGCGAACCGCTGAACAACAGGACCGTGACGAGCGACAGGCCGAGGGCCGTTTCGTAGGAGACCATCTGCGCAGAGGCCCGCACCGAGCCCAGCAGCGGGTACTTCGAACCCGACGACCAGCCCGCGAGCATGATGCCGTAGACCGCCATCGACGACATGGCGAGGACGAAGAGGATGCCGACGTGGGGGTCGGCCACCTGCAGGAACGTCGTGTTGCCGAACCACGTCACGGCGCCCCCGGCGTTGTCGAAATCGCCGCCGATCGGCACGACGACGAACACAGCGAGGGCCGGTATCAGCGACAGGTACGGCGCCAGCTTGTAGACGAAAGGCTCCGCCCTGGCCGGGGCGAGGTCCTCCTTGAAGAACAGCTTGATCCCGTCGGCGAGCGTCTGGAGGATCCCCCACGGTCCGGCGAGATCGGGGCCGACCCGGTTCTGCATGTCCGAGATCAGCTTGCGCTCGAACCAGATCATCAACATCACGCCCACGAGCAGGATCGTGAACGCGGCGACGACCTTGACGATCGTGATGATGACCTCTTCGAGGCCGACCCCGCCTATGTAGAGCGGGTCGAGGGCGAAGGTCAGCGTGTCCATCACCGCGTCTGCACCCGGGCCTCGGCGAAGGGGGCGTCCACGTCGATGAGTTCACCGGCGTCGGCACCCGGACAGTTGAACGCGATGGCGATCGAACCCGGCGGGACACGGTGATCTGCAACCGTCGCGATCCGGATGGATCCCCGCCCGGTGGACACGGTGACCTCGGCATCGCCGCTCACGCCGAGGCGCTCGCGGTCGGCGGGGTTCAGACGCGCCCGGGCGGGCACCGTCAGGGCGGCCAGGGCGGGCGCGTGGGAGACAGTCGTGCCGGCATCGTAGAGAGGACGGTCCACGACGAGACGCAGCGCATAGGCGTCGGCGCGCACCGCGGCGACGGGATCGACAGGAGCGAGACCGGTGACCATCGGCGGCCGGCCGTCGCGGTTCGCGTCGGCGATCGGAACGACGACACCGTCGGCGGACTCGGCCACGATGGAGCGGGTGGCGCCGGCGTGCAGCGGTGACAGCGCCTCGATCTCGTCCCACACGGCGTCCACCGAGTCCAACCCGAGATCGCCGCCCAGGCGGTGGGCGAGTTCGGCTGCGATCATCCAGTCGCTGCGGGCGGTCCCCGGTGGGGTGACCTTGCGACCCAGAGGCGAGAGACGCCCCTCCAGGTTGGTGTGGGTTCCGTCGATCTCCGCGAAACCGGCTGTGGGGAACACGATGTCCGCGTGGCGGTCCACGGTGGTGGTTGCGAACAGGTCGAGCGCGATGACCGTGCCGACGCCGGCGAGGGCCGAGCGCACGAGTTCGCGGTCAGGGTGGTCGACGAGTGGGTCGGCGCCGAGGAGCACGAGCACGTCGAGGTCACCGGCCGCGGCCGCACGCAGCATGCCCGTGGTGTCGAGGCCGACCTCGGCGGGAACCTGACCCCAGGCTTCGCGGTACCAGTCGCCGGCCGCGGCGAGAGTGGTCCGGCCGGGTAGGTGACCGGGAACGAGGCCCGTGTCCAGCGCGCCGAACACGTTGCCACGGCGCATGACGGGAAGGACCCGCGAGCCGTCGAGTCCGTCGAGCAGGACGCGGACGGCGTCGGCGATCACCGCCGGTGATTCCGCCAGGGATGCCCGCCCGACGACCAGCGTGACCGGGCCGTCGCCGAGTGCCGCCCGCGCCGATGCGATGGCGTCGTCACCGGTCGGTCCGAGATCACCGGTACCACCGGCACCTACGAGGCGGCGGGCCACCTCGGCGAGATCGCCGGGGCGCACACGCAGCGAATGGGCGGCGACATCGGATAGGCCCGTCGCTGTCGGCGTGAGCTCCACCAGGGTGGCGCGGTCTTCGGTGGCGGCGTGGCGCAGCCTGATGAACAGCGTCCCGAGTTCCTCCTTGGGGTCCGCCGACAACAGCAGCGTCGTTCCCCCGGGCTCACAGGCGTCGGCGATGGTGGCCCGCGGCGCGCCGAGCACGAGGTCCACGGGGAGCCCGTCGGCGAGTTGGGCATCGACGTTGTCGGTACCGATGACACCCTTGGCGAGGCGGGCCCAGGCGTACTGGTCCTCGGTACTCAGGCGGGCCCCGCCGATCACGCCGACCGAGGTCGGGCCCCCTGTGTCGAGAGCGGCGCGGATGGCGTCGGTGGCCGTGGTCAACGCCGTCGACCACGACGCGGCCACGAGGTCGCCCTCGGCGCTGCGGACGAGCGGCTCCGTGAGGCGCTGCTCGCTGTGGATGGCCGTGAACGAGAAGCGGTCGCGATCGGTGAGCCAGCTCCAGTTGACGGCGTCGGAATCGACGCCGAGATAGCGCAGCACACGGTTGCGCGACGCCTGGATGGTGACGCGGTCGCCCATCGGGTTGGGGAAGGTGCCCGGCACCTCGTCGAGATCCCAGGGGCGGGCCTTGAAGCGGTAGCTGCTCGCGGTGAGGGCACCGACCGGGCAGATCTGGACGGTGTTGCCGCTGAAGTAGCTGGAGAACGGCTCGTCGGGGAACGTGTTGACCTGGGTCTGGTTGCCGCGGTCGATGAAGTGGATCAGCGGATCGCCGACCACCTCCTTGGCGAAGCGGGTGCAACGGTCACACAGGATGCAGCGTTCCCGGTCCAGGTCCACCAGCCCCGAGATCGGGATGGGCTTCTCGAAGTGGCGCTTCTCCTCGACGAAACGACTCTCGCCGGGGCCGTGCGACATCGTCTGGTCCTGCAGCGGACACTCGCCGCCCTTGTCGCAGACGGGACAGTCCAACGGGTGGTTGACGAGCAGGAACTCGAGGACCCCGTCCTGGGCCTTCTTCGTGCGATCGGACTCGGTGTCGACGACCATGCCGTCGGCCACCTTGAGCATGCACGAGGGCTGCAGGGCGGCGCCGCGCCCGGTGTCGACGTCGACGATGCACATGCGACACATGCCGACAGGTCGCATCCGCGGGTGGTAGCAGAAGCGCGGGATGTAGACGCCGGCATCCTCGCAGGCGTCGATGAGCATCCGGCCCGGCTCGGCCTCGAACTCGTTGCCGTCGACGGTGATCGTCACCGTCGTCTTCTGGGCCTTCTCGTCGGCGACGTCGGTCACGGGGTGCCTCCGGCAGCCGCGGTGACCGGAATGGTCACGCGGTCGGAAAGCGTGACGTAGGTGTCGAACTCGTCCGCGAAGCGATCCAGCACCGAGATGATCGGCGAGACCGCCGACGGCCCGAGCGGGCAGATGGTCGTCATCTTCGGGGGCCACTCCATGCCGGGCGAGATGTTGTCACACACGTCGCGCAGGAGCCGAAGATCGGCGGGCCGGGCCTGGCCGGCGAGGACCCGCGCGAGGATCCGTTCGAGCCACGAGGTGCCCTCACGGCACGGCGTGCACTTGCCGCAGGACTCCCGGGCGAAGAAGCGCACGATGTTGTGGCAGGCCCTGACCATGTCCGTCGTGTCGTCCATCACGACGATGGCGCCCGAGCCGAGCATGGACCCGGCCTTGTCGACTGCGGTCTTCTCGAGCGGCAGGTCCAGATGTTCCTCGAAGAACCAGATGGCCGACGCGCCACCGGGGATGAAGGCCTTGAGTGACCGGCCCTCGAGGAGGCCGCCGGCGTAGCGGTCGTCGAAGATGATGTCGCGGAACGTCGTGACGCCGAACTCCACCTCGAACACGCCGGGGTTCTTCACGTGGCCCGAGACGGCGAAGACGCGGGTCCCCTTGGAGTTCTCCGCGCCGATGTCCGCGAAGGCGTCGCCGCCGTTGGAGACGATCCACGGCAGGTTGGACAGGGTCTCGACGTTGTTGACGATCGTCGGCTTTCCGTACACGCCGATGGCCGCGGGGAAGAACGGTGGCTTGAGCCGCGGCATACCGCGGTTGCCCTCGAGGCTCTCGATGAGTGCGGTCTCCTCACCGACGATGTAGGCCCCGGCACCCCAGTGAAGGACGATGTCGACCGAGAGATCCGAGCCGAGGATGTTCTTCCCGACGTAGCCGGCCTCGTACGCCTCGTTGAGCGCGGCCGCCACCCGTTCCTGGGCGTCAGCCATCTCGCCGCGGATGTAGAGGAAGCACTGGGACAGGCCGACCGCGTAACACGCGATCAGGCAACCCTCGATGAGCTGGTGGGGGTCGCGCTCCATGAGGAGGCGGTCCTTGTAGGTGCCGGGCTCGGACTCGTCACCGTTGACGACGAGGTAGCGCGGCCACACACCCGGGGGGCAGAAGCCCCACTTGATGCCGGCCGGGAAGCCGGCACCGCCGCGCCCGAGCAGGCTCGCGGTCTTGACCTCCTCGTGCACCTCACCCGGCGCCATGGTGAGAGCCCTGCGCAGGCCCTGGTAGCCACCGGTGCGCTCGTATCCGGCGATCGTGTGGCCGTCGGCGACGTCGAAGCGGGTCGTGATGATCGGTGATGCGTCGGTGACGGTCATTCGTCACCTCCGGGCGAGGCGAGCCATGCGGGCTCGGAGCCGGAGTCGGGATCGGCGTTGCCCGCTGCCGACGCGGCCGGGATGTGCTGGCGCACCCTGGCCAGTGTCCCGTGCGGGGGAATCTCGGGCCGACGCCCCTCACGGAGATCGTCGACGAGGCCGTCGAAGTCGTCGTTGGTCACCCGGTACTCGTAGCGGTAGTTCACCTGTAGGCACGGTGCCTCGGTGCACGCTGCGATGCACTCGACGCCTTCCATCGTGATGGCGCCGTCGGGGGTGGTGCCGCCTTCGCGCACCCCGAGCGACTGCTCGGCGTGGTGGATGAGATCGTCGGCACCCAACAGGTGGCAGGCGATGCCGTGACAGATGTTGACCTGGTAGCGACCCACCGGGTGCCGCTTGAACATCTCATAGAACGAGCAGGTACCGAGGACCTCGGCGGAGGTGACACCGACGAGCTCGGCGATGTGGGCCATCGCCTCATCGGTCACCCAGCCGTCCTGTTCCTGGGCGAGGTGCAGAAGGGGGATCAGCGCCGACTTGGGCCGCGGATAGCGCGAGATGATCTCACGCGCGACGACGAGGTTCTCGTCGGACAGACGCGCCATCAGCGGTCCACCTCACCCATGATCGGATCCACCGACGAGATGATGGCCACGGCGTCCGCGACCAGCGCGTTCTCCATCATGTGGGGCAGCGTCTGCAGGTTCACGAAGCTGGGTCCACGGATGTGCATGCGGTACGGCTTCGACGTGCCATCGGACACGATGTAGCACCCGAGCTCTCCCCGGGGCGATTCCACCGCGACGTAGACCTCGCCGGCGGGGACCTTGAACCCCTCCGTGAAGATCTTGAAGTGGTGGATCAGGGCCTCCATCGACTCGTCGATGCGGGCCCGCGGCGGCGGCGTCACCTTCTTGTCCTGGATCCGATAGTCACCTGACGGCATCGCCTCGATGATCTGGCGGATGATGTGGATGGACTCGCGGATCTCGTTGAGGCGGATCGCGTAGCGGTCGAAGCAGTCGCCGTAGCTGCCGACGATGACGTCGAAGTCCAGCTCCGGGTAGGCGAGGTAGGGCATGTCGCGGCGCAGGTCCCAGGCGTACCCGGTGGAACGCAGGATCGGACCGGTGACACCGAGCGCAAGGCAGTCCTCCGCGGAGATGGCGCCGACGCCCTGGAGCCGCTCGCGGTAGATCGGCTGGCCGGTGAGCAGCACGTCGTACTCGTCGAGGCGGGGCTCGACGGCGTCGAGGTACGCGGCGACGTCGTCCTCCCACCCGTCGGGGAGATCCGCAGCGACACCGCCGGGACGGATGAAGTTGTGGTTCATCCGCAGGCCGGTGATCCGTTCGAGAAGCTGCAGGCCCGGCTCTCGCTCGCGCCACCCGTAGATCATCATCGACACCGCGCCCAGATCCATGCCGTTGGTGGCCTGGAACAGCAGGTGCGATGTCATCCGGTTGAGTTCGGTCAACAGCATGCGGATCCACACGGCGCGCGGCGGAACCTCGATGCCGAGTAGCGCCTCGGTGGCGAGCGAGAACGCCAACTCGTTGAACAACGGCGAGGCGTAGTCCATGCGCGTGACGTTGGTCGCACCCTGGATGTAGCTCAGCGTCTCGCCGGTCTTCTCCATGCCGGTGTGGAGGTAGCCGATGACCGGCTTCGAGCGCAGGACCGTTTCGCCCTCGAGTTCGAGCATGAGTCGCAGCACGCCGTGCGTGCTGGGGTGCTGGGGCCCCATGTTCATGATCATCCGGCCGTCGGATGGCACGAACTCCTGCGCAGCCGCTTCGGACAACCGCAGTACCGGACTGTCGTCGCGATCACGCACCCGGCTACGGGGGGTCTCGTCTGTCACCGCCATGTGGTCATCGCCTCCTCGTCGGTCGGGCCGCTCAACGCGGCGGCGGGGCGCCCTTGAACTGGACGGGGACGGCGCCGACGGAGAAGTCCTTGCGCAGCGGGTGGCCCTCCCAGTCCTCGGGCATCAGGATGCGGGTCATGTCGGGGTGGGCATCGAAGACGATGCCGAACATGTCGTAGGTCTCGCGCTCGAGCGCCTCCGTACCGGGATGGATGTCGAACAGTGACGCGATGGTGGGGTCCTCGGCGGGTACCTGGACCCGCAGGCGCACCCGCTGCGGCGGGTCATGGCAGATGAGGCCCACGACCACCTCGAAGCGTTCGCCGATCACGCCGGCGGGAAGGTCGGCGCGGCCCGGGTGGTGCAGGTAGTCGACCCCACAGACGTCGACGCAGACCGTGAAGCCCTCGTCGCGCAGAGCTTCGACCACGCCGATGTAGGACTCGCGGTCGGGGTGCAGCACCGTCTGGCCCGGCGACTCCACCACCGGCACACCGTGACGGGTGGGCTGGTCCTCGCCGCCTTCGGCGGACCCGCCCACCGCGTCGGGTGGAGGCGCGTCAGGGCCTTCTGGTGCCTCGTCGGGGCTCGAGTCGTCGGTCATCGCGCGTGGACAGGGACGATCGTCGAGGTGGCCGTCTGGCCGTCGCGCTGCTCGACCGTGATGCCGGCACCGCTTCCCGTCTCGTCGCGTCGACGAGCGAGTTCACCGTTTTCGATCTGGGCGTGCAGCGTCAGGATCGCATGCATGAGCGTCTGTGGTCCGGGGGGACAGCCGGGTGCGTAGACGTCGACCGGGACGATCTGGTCGACGCCCTGGACGATTGCGTAGTTGTTGAACATGCCACCCGACGAGGCGCACACACCCATCGAGATGACCCACTTGGGCTCGACCATCTGGTCGTAGATCTGGCGCAGGATGGGGGCCATCTTCTGACTCACCCGTCCCGCGACGATCATGAGGTCCGCCTGACGCGGTGACGCCCGGAAGACCTCCATGCCGTAGCGGGCGAGGTCGTAGTGGGCCCCGCCGGCCGCCATCATCTCGATCGCACAGCACGCCAGGCCGAAGGTGGCGGGCCAGACGCTGCGCGCCCTCGACCATTGGACGAGGTCCTCGACCTTCGCGGTGAGGAAGTTGTGCTCGAGGCCTTCGAGACCCTCGTCGAGGATGTTCTGGCTCTCGCCGAGAAGCGGGACCTTGACCATCAGGCCGCCTCGGTCTGCGCGCCGCGGCCGTCGGTGCCGACGCGACGAACCGTCGATGCAGCCGTGCGCTGCGCACTCACACCGGGCCGGGCAGCCCGAATGGGGCCCCAGTCGAGGGCGCCGTTGGAGATCAGGTACACGAAGGACTCGAACACCGCGAAGGCGAATATCAGGATCGCCACGAGGCCGAACAGGCCGAGCCCGCTGAAGACCATGGCGTACGGGTACAGGAAGATGATCTCGATGTCGAAGACGATGAAGATCATGGCCACGAGGAAGAACTTCACCGGGAAGCGCTCGGGGACCTCGCGCGCCGGGACGATGCCGCACTCGTAGGGCGCCTCCTTGGCGGAGGTCGGCCGACGCGGCGCCAACAGCTTCGACGCACCGAAGCTGAGCGCGGCGAACAGGATCGCCAGGATGATCATGGCGAGGACCGGGAGGTATTGGCCGAGCATCGCCTTGGACCCTAGGGCGTCGCGCCGTTGTTCGCCTCGAACTCCTCCTGCTTTCGCCACAACGCGAGGTCGCGGATGTGCAGGTTGAGTGACAGGGCGAGGAATATCAACAGCGATCCGATGGTGACCAGGCCCGGCAGCAGGCGCCGGTTACCGAGATCCCGCTCCATCACGATGGAGATCGTGGGCGAGTCGCGGTCCACCTCGTCGGGTGGCGGCGGCGCCCCGGGCTCCTGAGCCTTGGGCAGGACCGCGCGCGCCTGGACGACGGCGTAGTTCGTCGGGTGGGTGAACCGCGCCGAGTTCTCGATCTTGTGCCAGACGCGGCCCCACACCGAATTATCGGTCCGCTTGGGCTTGCCGCCCTGCTGGAACGTGTCGACGATGATGAAGTCCGACGTTGCTGCATTCACCTCTTCACCGTCGACCACGAGCGTCCCCGTGACGAAGTCGAAGAGGGACTCCTCGGCGATGAAGGCCTCGGCCGAGGCGACCGCCTCACCCGAGGCGGTCGAGGCGAGAAGGTTCCAACCGTCGAGCACCAGGTAACCCTCGTCGACCGCCCACTCGATGACCTCGGGACCGACCGCCGCCAGCTCCGACAGGGTCTCCTGGTCGATGCGGGCCTCGCGTCGTTCCACCTGTTCGGCGACCTCCGCGTCGATCCCGGCGGCGTCCAGCTTGCGGGGGTCGTCGTCGGATATCAGATCGTTGCGGCTGACGACGGTGGCGCGGATGGCCTCCTCGTCGACAGTCGCGATCTCCTCGACGATGCGGTCCTTGACCGGGCCCTCGGGGAACTCCAACAGGAGACCGATGGCACGGGGGAGGCATCCGTCGGCCGGTGCGGTGAAGGTCCACCCGGTCTTGTAGGGCGGGAAGATCGGGTCGTTGTCACAGTTCGGGTCGGGGAGATCGCCGACGTTGCCGACGAACGCGGCCTCGAGGCCTCCGGGCTCCGCACCAGGCTCGTCTGCGAACGCCTCGATGTACTGCCAGCTCGGCAGGTCGCCCTGCTCGGCGATACCGATGCCGTAGACCCACCAGACGAGACCCATGATGGCCATCCAGCCGAAGAAGCCGGCGAGCGCGACCATGGCCCCCAGCCGGGTGCCCATGTTGGTCATCAACAGCAGCCAGACCGAACCACACAGAACCGCCGCCGCGAGCGCGACGGTCAACATGCCGCGGATCTCGGGCTCCCAGCCGATGCCGGCGATGATCAGGTTTCCCAGGCTCATCAGAGACCCCGCTCGTAAGCGACGATGGCCGCGATCTGTTCGGTCGTGAGGGTGCCGCTACCACCGTGTTCGGCCAGCGCGGCTTCCACAGCGGCGTCGAACTCCTCAGGTGTCATGTCCTCTTCACCCTCGATCAGGACGGTCTCACAGAAGTCGTTGCGCACGATGATGTCGCGTTCGTCGGAGATCCTGTCGCCGACGCAGAGACCGAAGGCGGGCATCTGACCGCCTCCGTCGCCCTGACCGAAGTTGCCGTAGGCCTGACCCTCGATCACCCCGACCTCGATGAAGCCGGCCTGTTCCTCGGCGGTGTCGAACTGCCGCAGGGTGGCACCACCGACGAGGCTCGGGCCGAACCCGCCGCCTCCGGGCACCTCGGGTGCGACCAGCGGGTTCTCCACGGCGAGGTCGGTCGCGTTGTAGCTCCAACCGGCCGTGTGGCAACGGGCGCAGCCGTAGACGCCGGCATCCGCCTCGTTGTTGAAGAGGAGTTCGCCGAGGACGGTCGGGTCGACCTCTGCCTCCGCGAGCATTGCCGCGACAGCTGCGTCGATCGCAGCGTCATCGCCTTCGAGATCGGGATTCTCACGCAGTACCAGCACCCGGGCGGTGTCGTCGAGGCCGGCCTCGACCCGCTCACGCAGCTCCGCGAGCGGGATCTGCTCGAGAGTGATGTAGTCGATGACCTCTTCGACCTGCTGGCTGGTCAGGGGACCGCCGCCGGGCGCACCCCACGCCGGCATCGGCGAGTTCTGACGACCGAAGTTGAGGACGTAGGTGACCTCGTCCTTGGAGAAGCGGTACATGAGGGTGTTGAGCGACGGCGCCTTCCACTGGACGTTCTCGACGAAGAGGCCGTTGTCGTCCACCAGCACGAAATCGACGAGCCCGCCGGCGCCGTCGACGGTGCCGTGACACTGGGCGCAGTTGGCGGCGTAGAGCTCTTCGCCCCGGCTCTCCGAGATGGTGTCGTTCAGCTCCTCACGACCCTCGTGACGACCCGGTTCACCGAGCCAGTAGAGCGGCAGGGCGACGCCGATGACGGCCAGGCAGGCGAGGCCCGCGGCGAGTGAGACGTCGAGCTTCTTCGTCTCGAGCTCGTCGTCGGACATGTACGGCTTGCGGTTGGACGCGAGCTCCAACTCCGCGCCCGTCTCGCCGCGCCCCTGCAACCAGTTGAAGAACCAGTAGACGAGGAACCCGCCGATGGCGAGAGCGGCGATGACCGCGCCGACGTTGCGCTGCGTCGAAGCAGCGAGGACAGTGATCAATGCGACGAATCTCCCAGACAGGACGGGCCCTCTGGCTCCTGGCCCGTGGTGTTCGTGCCGATGGCGGGACCCTGGATGATCACCGAGGTCTGAACGACGAGCTCGTTGCCGCCCGTGACACTCGTTCCGAACCGATCCATGCCCCGCGGTGCCGGACCGGCCCGCTTCTCACCGACGCGGTTGTAGCGCGAGCCGTGGCACGGACACTCGAAGAACTGCGACGGGACGCACTCGGGCACGCGGCAACCGAGGTGCGGACACTTCTGGAAGAGCGCGATCAGACCGACCTCCATGGACACCAACTCGGTTGCCGAGTAGGTGGCCCGTGCCTTCTCCAGAGCCTCCACCGGGTACTCGGTGAGCCACGCACGCGCCTCGGGGCGGTACAGGAAGCCGTTGTTGTCACGCACCTGCGCCTTGAGGTCGTCGACCTCGCCGAGGTTGAAGTCCGCACCGAAACCGGTGACGAACGGCGGCCACAGGAAGGCGATGACAGCGGCACCGAAACCGCTGAGGCCGAGCCCCATGAACGCGACGATCGAGCGGTTGAAGAACTGGCGGCGCGAGACGCCAACCGCTTCAGGGTCCGGCTCGACCCACTCGGCGGGGAGCGCAGCCTCGGACCTGACGAGGTCCTTCTCGGCGTCGCGTCGGGCGAGAGCGGCGGCCTTCTCGACCTCGCGGCCGCTGAGGGCGTCGGTCTCGTCACCGACGTCGATCACCTCGTGGGTGTCACGCGAGCGCGTCTCACGCGACAGGTGACCCGTCGCAGCGCGGGTGTCGCGACGTCGGTACGACGCGAACAACAGGATCGCCGCGGCGACGACCAGGATTGGGATGACGATCGCGAGAACGGCCATGGCCGATCAGCACTCCGTTTCGGGTGAGGGGGGCAGGTACGTCATCGGCATCAGAACTCGAAGAAGAGGCCTTCGACCCACGGGAACACGAAGTTGAAGCCGGGGCCCCGGAAGAACGAGCCGATCAGGACCAGCACCGCCCAGAACATCAGGTGCACGGTCATGACGGACACAGCGAACTTGCGCTTCTCGGGTTGGGGGTGGGGGTTCTTGTCGATGTAGGGCGCCAGGATCAACAGGAACAGCGCCATCCCCGGCAACATCACGCCGGCCACCATCGGGTGGAACATCGTGAGGAGCTCCTGAAGACCCAGGAAGTACCACGGTGCCTTGGAGGGGTTGGGCGTCTCGTTGAAGTTGGCCAGTTCCAGGAGCGGCGCGTTCACGAACACCGAGAAGACGAGGATGAATCCGGTCACGAACAGGGCCGCCACGAACTCCACGACGAGCAGGTGCGGCCAGGTGTGGACCCTGTCCTGCGGGACGGCCTTGACGTCCTGGATGGACCCGGACTTCACGACCGTGAGCAGGCGCTGGGTGTGACCACCCGGACCGGTCGGCTGAGGAGGCGGGGCTGCTGCGGCGACGGCACCACCACCGGCGGCAACCGCCGTCGGGGGGGCGTCCTTGGCCGACTTGGTGCGGTCCAGCAGGTGGGCGGGAATCTTCCCTGCGCTGTCGCTGCCGGCCCCGGCTGCGGCACCACCGGCAGCCGATGCCGGCTGGGCTGCACCTTCGCCGGCAGATTCCGCTCCGCCCGATTCCGCGGACGGGGTGCCGTCGCTGCCGCCGCCTTTCTTGGCGGCGGAACGCTCCCGGGCCTCGGCGGCCCGCTTCAGGAGGTGTTCGGGGACTTCGGTCATGGTGTTTGCTCTCCGTGGCCTACAGCGGCCCGGAGATACCTCCGTCCTTACGCACCCGCCAGAAGTGGATCGCCATGAAGATGACGATGACGAACGGCAGCATCAACACATGCAACACATACCACCGTAGGAGAGTGTCCGTGCCGATCTCGACACCACCGAGCAGCACGAATCTGACCTGATCACCGAACACCGGGGTGAACCCCATCATGTTCGTACCGACGGTCACCGCCCACAGCGCCAACTGGTCCCAGGGCAGGAGATAGCCGGTGAACGAGAGCAACAGGGTGAGGGTCAACAAGATGACGCCGATGACCCAGTTGAACTCACGCGGGGACTTGTAGGCGCCGTGGTAGAAGACGCGGGCCATGTGCAGGAACACCGTCAACACCATGAGGTGGGCGGCCCATCTGTGCATGTTCCGCACGAGCAGACCGAACGTCACCGAGGTCTGCAGCGTCGAGATGTCGTCCCAGGCCGCGGCCGCGGTCGGACGGTAGAAGAACATCAAGAAGATGCCCGTCACGGTCAACAAGATGAACAGGAAGAAGCTGAGTCCGCCCAGGCACAGGGTGTAGGACACCTTCACGGCGTGGCGCTTCACCTTCACGGGGTGAAGGTGGTAGAGCACGCTGTTCATGATCACGTACGACCGGTTCCGCGGGCTGTCCGTGTAGCCCTTCCGGAAGATCGAGCCGGGCCGGAAGATGGACGTCCAGGCCTGCGACGCCTGGACCTTGTCGGTCAGGTCGCCTGCCTTGTCACGCACATCGGCGCCGGTGGGAAGCTTCGGCACGCTGTCGGATCCTCTCTCGTCTCGCCTCGGTCGTTCTGTTCAGGTGGTCGTCACGGGCCACTCGGGCCGCGTGAGGTGGTAGTCGCTCGCGGGGGGTTCACGCCAATCGCATGCCGTAGCCGTATCCGTACGAGGGCATCCGCTGGTGGATGTCACCGGCTCCGCCACCGTCACCGAGCTTGCCGAGGATGATCACACCGGTCGGGCAGCGGTCGACACACAGCGCGCACCGGGTGCACACGTCCTCGTCGATGGTGAAGATCACGTGGTCGCTCGGGTCGCTCCCGGGTTGTTCGGTCCCGATGGACGACTCGATCGCGTCCGGCGACACCATGTGGATGCACTTCCACGGGCAGATGTCGACGCAGCCCTCGCACATGATGCACTCGGACTGGTCGATGTGGATGAACTGCTTCGGCTTCACCGCGGAGGTGAGCCACTGCGCGTCGACCTCGGCGAGCACGTAGTCGCCGCGGAACTCGGGCATCGGGGGGTTGGCGTCGGTGACAGCCATGTCAGGCGTTCACACCCTCTCGTACGATCGGGCGGCCGTAGCGTGAGGTCGGCACCGGTGCCGCCTCTGCGACCTTGCCGCGGTTCTGCCACACGATGTGCAGCGCGACCTGTCCCACGAGCAAGGCTCCGTAGATGACGGTGGCGATGACGTCACGGGCCACACGGTAGGTGAGCTCGAAGGGCAGCGCCCACTCGAGGATTCCCTGGTTCTCGGCGCCGGGCCACCAACCGGGGAGGCCCCAGCCGACAACCAGGCGGTCCGAACGCCAGTTGAGCTCGGAGTCGGCGAAGACCAGCCACTGGTGCGGGACCACGCCGTAGATCCAGAACATGACGAAGAACGCGAAGGTTGCACCGAACATCGCCTCCCCCCAGGTGACGGGTCGCCCGTCGGGACGGCGTCGTGCGTACTCGAGGATGGCGACGGTGCAGATGACGGTGATGACCCACGATGCGCCGAGCCCGACGTTCACGTAGGGCTTGTCGACGTCACCGTTCACGCCGGTCCACAGGGCGATGATGCCGAACAGCCCGATGGTCGTCGCAGCCATGGCGCCGTAGAACATCAGGACCGCGCGGTCGATCGGTCGGGTAGTGGCCACGTCGCTCCTCGTCGTGTCTCGGGAATCGGGTTCGGTCGGCTGGCGGCCGTGCGTCCAGCGTAGATCGTGAATCCACGCACAAACGAGTCTAGGCGGGCCCGCTTCGCCGTTTCGGTTCGGGCTTCGGTCTACCACGCGTGACGCGGAGCTGACACATTCTTCCCCCGGACGCGTCTGCGGGCACTTCGCGGCGGGGAGCCGACAGATCCCGGTGTCGGCCGACGCGCGAGAGCGTCTGTGTGATTTGGGCCCCCGACTCGGCGCCGACCTACAGTACGCTCCGTCCGTCGGAGAGGTCCCCGACCACGCCGGCACGGCAGCGGTGCGAGACGCAACGCCACGGACGAGACAGCACGAGACCGACCGAGCGAGGAATCCCTTGACCGAAGTACCCGAGCACCTGCTGCAACGCTCGCGGGACCGCCGCAAGGCCCTCGGTCTGGGTGGCGACGACGACGGTGGCGGCGACGCCGCTGCTCCGGCCGCCGCCGGCGCGGCCACCCCGGCCGCCTCGGCACCTGCGGCGCCGAGCCTGCCGGCCTTCGACATCGAACCGGCCAAGCCCAAGCCGCCCGCCCCCACCCGGCCGTGGGTCGAGGCCGCCAGGAAGCGCAAGCGCATCCCCTACTGGGTGATGCCCGTGTTGTTGTTCCTCCCCCTGTGGGCCTTCATCTACTTCGGGACTCTCGAAGAACCCGAGCAGGGCGCTGTCGGCCTCCTCGGCGAGGGCGCCGAGGTCTACGAGGCCATCGCCAACTGCGCGCAGTGCCACGGCGCCGGCGGCGCCGGGGCCAACGCCGGCCCGCAGCTCAACGCCGGCGAGGTCCTCATCACCTTCCCCGCGGACCCCGACGGCCTGGGCCTCGCACAGATGGTCGAGTGGGTCGTCAAGGGCACGAACGGCATCGGCGCCGGGACGCCCTACGGCAGTCCCGAGCGCGGCCGCGTCGGCGGCTGGTTCGGCGTCATGCCCGGGTTCGGGGAGTCCATCACCGCCGAGGAACTGCTCGCGGTCGTCCTCTACGAGCGCGTCCAGCACGGCATGAGTGCCGCCGACGAGACCCTGGCCACCATCCTGCTCGAGCAGATCGAAGCCGGCGAGATCGTGTTGCCGGAGAACTGGCCGCTGGACGTGACCGTGGCCGACATCCAGGCGACACTGGCACCTGCGTTCGCAGCGACCGGCGATGCCGAGACGGCCGGCGGCGGAGGCTGACAGCCACCCGAGGAGACACCGCCATGACCGAGGCCACCCGACACGACCTGCTCGTCGTAGGGGGAGGTCCGGGGGGTTCGGCCGCCGCGTACTGGGCGGCCCGGGCCGGACTCGACGTCGTCGTCGTCGAGAAGAAGACCTTTCCGCGTGACAAGACCTGCGGTGACGGTCTGACCCCGCGTGCCGTCACCCAACTCGCGGCCATGGGGCTCGAAGACCGCATCGCCGGGTCCCACCACCGCCACGACGGTCTGCGCACGATCGCCCACGGCCGCACCCTCGAGCTGCCGTGGCCCGACCATCCCGAGCATCCGTCCTACGGCTACGTCGTGCGACGTCGGGACCTCGACACCATGGTCGCCGAACACGCCCAGGCGGCGGGTGCCAAGGTCCTCCAGGGCACCGAGGCGACCCGGCCGATCCTCGAGTCCGGCCTGCTGCGCGGCGCCGAGGTTCGTGACGTCGCCTCGGACGCCACGTCGGAGATCCGCGCCAGCTGGGTCATCATCGCGGACGGCGCCAACTCCCGGTTCGGCCGGGCGCTCGGCTGCTCCCGGGAACGAAGCTGGCCCCAGGGCATGGCGATCCGCACCTACTTCGAGAGTCCACTCTCGACGGACCCGTGGATCGAGTCCGCACTCGACGTGCGGGACCGCCAGGGGAACTCCCTGCCCGGGTACGGCTGGATCTTCCCTCTCGGCGACGGGACCATCAACGTCGGGATCGGGCTGCTGTCCACCTTCCGGGACTACAAGTCCGTCAACACCTCGCACCTCATGGAGGAGTGGGCCCACGCCGTCCCGGAGCACTGGGGGATCGACCCGACCGCTCCCCTGCAGGACGCCACCGGTGGTCGTCTACCGATGGCGGGATCGGTGGACCCCAAGCTCGGCCCGAACTGGGTGGTGATCGGCGACGCCGCCGGTTCCATCAACCCGTTCAACGGCGAGGGGATCGACTACGCCTACGAGACCGGCCGCAAGGCCGCTGAGTTGATCGCGGCCGCCCACGCGGCCGACGACGGACTGATCCTCAACGGCTACGAGCGCTGGCTCGACGACGAGTACGGCCTCTACTTCAAGGTCGCCCGCATCTTCGCGAAGGTGATCGGCAACCCCCGCCTCATCGCGGAGTTGACCCGGGCCGGGATGCAGTCCCGGCCCCTCATGGAGTGGGCACTGCGGATCATGGCCAACCTCCTGCGCCCCGACGAGGTCGGCCCGGCCGAGGCGGCCTACAGGGCCATCGCCGCAATCGTGAAGGTCACGCCGGAATAGAGAATCAGAGGGTGACGGCCACTTCGGCGCACGCGGCGACGGTGGCGTCCACCTCGTCGTCGCCGTGGGCGAGGCTCGGGAACAGGGCCTCGTAGGCGCCGGGCGCCAACGCCACTCCCCGGTCGAGCATCCCGTGGAAGAAGCGGGGGTACACGCCGTTGTCGGCGGCAGCCGAGGCCTCGTCGAAGTTCGTCGGCGCCGTGTCGGTGAAGAACAGCCCGACGATCGGGCCGATCCGGGGCACGACCGCGGGGACACCCGCCGCAGCGAAGGCCGCCGTCATACCGTCGGCGAGGCGTCGCGCCGTGGCGGTCAGCCGCAGGTAGGCGTCAGCGTCGAGTAGCGCGAGGGTAGCGAGGCCCGCGGCGGTGGCCAGTGGGTTCCCCGACAGGGTTCCCGCCTGGTAGACCCCGCCCAGCGGAGCCAGGTGCGACATGACCGCGCGGCTTGCACCGAACGCACCCATCGGCAGACCGCCGCCGATGACCTTGCCGAAGCACCAGACGTCGGGCGTCACGCCCGACCACTCCGTGGCCCCACCCCGACCGAGGCGGAAGCCGGTGATCACCTCGTCGAACAGGAGCAGTGCGCCCACACGGTCGCACTCGGCCCGCAGGCCTGCGAGAAAGTCGGGAGAAGGCTCGATGACGCCCATGTTCGCGGCAACGGGTTCGACCGCCACGACCGCGAAGCTCTCGTCCAGCGTCGGCACGACGTTGTAGGGCGCGACCACGGTGTCGGCCACGGCGCCGTCGGTCACGCCGTCACAGCCCGACAGACCCTGGTTGGCGACACCGGAACCGCCGGCGGCCAACAGGGCATCGGCATGACCGTGGTAGCAACCCGCGAACTTGAGGATCTTGGACCGGCCGGTGACACCCCGGGCGAGGCGGATGGCCGACATGGCGGCCTCGGTGCCCGACGAGACCATTCGGACCATCTCGAGGCCGGGCACGCGCTCGATCATCTCCTCGGCGAGGCGGACCTCACGCTCGGTCGGGGCACCGTACGTGGAGCCGTCAGCCGCCGCGGCGGTGATCGCCGCCACCACCGCGGGGTGGGCGTGACCGAGGATTCCCGGCCCGTAGCTCTGGACCCAGTCGATCAGGCGGCGCCCCTCGGCGTCGAACACGAAGGGCCCCTCGGCGCGCGCCACGAAGTACGGCGTGCCGCCGACCGAACCGAACGCCCGCACCGGCGAGTTCACCCCTCCGGGGATGACGGCCGACGCGCGGGCGAAGAGTTCTTCATTGGTACCGGTCACAGGATCTCCGCGAGCTCCGAGGCGAAATAGGTGAGGATGAAGTCGGCACCGGCGCGTCGCACCGCCGTCAACTGTTCGACTGCGACCGCCGTCGCGTCGATCCAGCCGTTGGCCCCGGCCGCGCGGATCATCGAGTACTCGCCCGACACGTGATAGGCGCCGATCGGGACGTCCACCTCGGGCCGGGCCCGGGCGATGATGTCGAGGTAGGTGACGGCGGGCTTCACCATCACCATGTCCGCGCCCTCGGCGATGTCGGCGTGGATCTCCGCCAGCGCCTCACGGGCGTTGCGCCAGTCCTGTTGGTAGGCCTTGCGGTCCCCTCCCCCGGCGATGGTGACGTCCACGGCATCGCGGAACGGGCCGTAGAGGGCCGAGGCGTACTTGGCGGCGTAGGCGAGGACCGCCACATCGCCGTGGCCGGCCTCGTCGAGGGCGGTACGGATGGCGCCCACCTGACCGTCCATCATCCCCGACGGTGCGCAGACATGGGCGCCCGCGTCGGCCTGGGCCACGGCGGCCCGGGCGTACAACTCGAGCGTGGCGTCGTTGTCCACGGTGCCGTCGTCGGCGACCACACCGCAGTGGCCGTGGTCGGTGTACTCGTCCACACAGAGATCGGCCATCACGACGACGGCGTCGCCGTTGTCTTCGCGCAGGTCACGCAGGGCCACCTGCACGACGCCGTCGGGATTCCAGGCCTCCGAGCCCACAGCGTCCTTCGTCTCGGGGATGCCGAAGAGGATCACGGCGGGCACACCCTTCGCGACCAGGTCACGGACCTCCGCGCGCAACGAGGCCCGACTGTGCTGGACGACGCCGGGCAGCGATGCGATCGGCTGAGGTTCGCCGATGCCCTCGCGCACGAACAGCGGGGCGACGAGGTCGTCGACGTCCAGGCGTGTCTCGGCGACGAGGCGGCGAAGGGCCGCCGTGGTGCGCAGGCGACGCGGCCGGTGGGTGGGGAAGCTCACGGATTCGATCCTACGTCCGGTCGTCGTCGACGCCCGTGCGGCCGACGGCCTCCACGAGGGCGCTGACGAGACCGTCGATCGTGTGCACCGGTGACGTGACGGTCACGTCGATCCCCGCCGCGGTGGCGGTGGCGGCGGTGATCGGCCCGATGCAGGCGACGATCGGCGGGGTGGACGGGGCGCCGGTGGCGGCGACGAAGTTCTCGACTGTGGACGACGACGTGAAGGTGATCGCGTCCGCCGAGGCGAGCGCCTCCCGGGCAACGTCGCTGATCTCAGCGGGGACGGTGCGGTAGGCGGCGACCACGTCGACCTCCCACCCCGCTGCCGCCAGGCCCTCGGGCAGCGTGTCGCGGGCGACCGCCGCCCGCACGATCAACGCCCGCCCCGGCTCGTGGGCCGTCAGCGCCTCCAGCAACCCCTCGGCGATGAAGCGCCCCGGAACCAGATCGGCGACGACGTTGCCCTGCGCGAGGCGCGCCGCCGTGCCCGGGCCGATACAGGCGACCTTCACACCCACGAGATCGCGGGCGTCGTGCAGTGCACGCAGGAGACGATCGGCGCCATTGGGCGACGTCAACACGATCCATTCGTAGGCACCGGCCCTCAGTTCCTCCACCGCCGCAGCGAGTGCCTCACCGCCGTCGGCCGGTTCGGTCACGGCGATCGTCGGGATCTCCACCGCGTCGGCGCCCAGTTCCGCGAGCCGGGCGCTGAGCGCGGATGCCTGATCGCGGGTCCGGGTGACGACGACCCGCATCCCGAACAGCGGCTTCGTCTCGAACCAGGCGACGTCGGTGGCCGCGACCCGGCCGACGACCACCACCGAAGGCGACTCGAGAGGGTGGTCGCCCAGGGTGGCGAGCGTGGCGCGGGTGGTCCGCTGGTTCGGTCGGGTACCCCAGTGCACCGCCGCGGCCGGCGTGTGCGGGTCGAGGCCGCCGTCGATCAGCGCGGCCGCGATCCGCTCCCAGCGCATGACCCCCATGAGGATGCAGATGGTCCCACCGACCCGGGCGACGGCGGACCAGTCGACGCTGTCGGGCGTGTCGGGATCCTCGTGGCCGGTGACCACCGTGAACGAGGTGGACGAGTGCCGCAGGGTGACGGGAATGCCGGCATAGGCGGGGACGGCGATCGCCGAGGTGATCCCCGGCACGATCTCGAAGGGGACCCCCGCCGCCGCGAGGGCGGCCGCCTCCTCGCCGCCGCGGGCGAACACGAACGGGTCACCCCCCTTCAGTCTGACGACGGTCCCGTGACGGCGGCCAAGGTCGACGAGCAGGTCGTTGATCTCACCCTGGCGGGTGCGGGGATCGCCGGGCTTCTTGCCGACGTACACGCGCTCGGCGGTCTCGGGCACCGATTCGAGGACGCCACCCACGGAGAGACGGTCGTAGACGACGACATCTGCCCGCGAGATCACCTCGGCCGCCCGGACCGTGAGGAGTCCCGGATCACCGGGCCCGGCGCCGACGAGGAAGACGGTCACGGCCGGATCCTAACGGGGCCGTCCGGCGCACCGGAGGGTTCCCGCTCGGCGGGGTGCGCGGCGCGGCCCCTAGGTGGAGTCGCCGGCCGCGAGCAGCTCACGCCCTCCGTCGGCGAGAAGCCGCTCGGCGAGCCGTCGGCCTACCTCGACGGGCTCCTCCCCCGACGACGAGCCCCGCACGACGGTGGCGCCGTCGAGGGCCGCGATGAGACCGTCGATGACGATCGCCCCGTGGACCGAGACGACCGCGTGGGCGCCGACCGGGAGGTCGCAGCCGCTACCGAGTGTCGCGAGGAAGGCCCGCTCGGCGTCGACGGCGCGCCGGGTGGACTCGTCCTCGATGGCCCTCAACAGCGCGACCACCTCGGCATCGTCGGTGCGGCACTCGATCGCGAGGGCACCCTGCCCGACCTGGGGGACCATGTCCGCCACGGCGAGGGGGTCCACGACCGTCGGCGTCTCACCGAGGCGGTCCAGGGCGGCCTTGGCCACCACGATGGCGTGGTGGTCGGCGGCCCGGGCGAGGCGCGTCCCGATGTTGCCGCGCAGTTCGGCGAAGCGCAGGTCGGGTCGCAGGGCCGCGAGCTGCGCGCGCCGCCGCACCGACCCGGTCGCGACCTCCGCACCGAAGGGGAGGGACTCCAGGCGACAGCCGACGAGCGCGTCACGGGCGTCGCCGCGCGGCGGCACGGCTGCGATGACGAGCCCCGGGGTGGGCGTCGAGGGCAGGTCCTTGGCGGAGTGCACGGCCACGTCGGCGAGTCCCCCCGTCACCGCCGCCTGGACCTCCTTGGCGAACACGCCGGTCCCGCCGATCTGATGGATCGGGACGTCCGTGCGGAGATCGCCGCTGGTCTCGGTGATGACGAGCTCCACCTCGGGTCCGCCACGTGCCGCGATCAGCGTGGCCACGTGGCGGGCCTGCCAGAGCGCGAGTGCGCTGCCGCGGGTGGCGACTCTCAGCGGTCGCACGGTGAGCCGACGCCCATCGGGCTCAGAGGTCGAACAGTTCGCTCAGCGCGTCGGCCAGGCGATCCGACCGGGGGCCGTCAGCGGCCTCCTTGAGGCGCACCGTCGGCTCGTGGAGAACCTTGTTGACGATGCCGTGCACGAGAGCCTCGACCATCTCGAGCTCATCGTGGTCCAGTGAACCGAGGCGCCCCTCGAACCGTTCGAACTCGTTCTGGGAGATGTCGCAGATCCGACGACGGAAGCTCGTGATGAGCGGCGCGAGATCCCGGACCGACCGGTCGCCGAGGAAGCGGGCGAGCTCGGTGTCGATGATCTCGCGGGCGCGGCCCGTCTCCTTCTCGCGTTCGCGCACGCCGGCATCTGCGAACGCCCGCAGGTCGTCCATGTCCAGGAGGGTGACGCCGGAGATCTCGTCGGACGCCGGGTCCACGTCACGGGGAACGGCGGTGTCGACGATGAGGAGCGGGCGATCCCCGCGACGCTCCATGATCTCGGAGATCTGGCCGTGCTCGAGGATGATCGAACTCGCACCGGTCGAGGTGAACATGACGTCGGCCGTCAGCAGGACCTCGGCCATCTCGTCGAGGTGGACGGCCCGGCCGCCCACGCTGACAGCGACCTCGTTGGCGCGTGACCAGCGGCGGCTCGCGACGAGAACCTCGGCGCCGTCGATGGATGCGATGGACGCGGCCATACCGCCACCCATCTCGCCGGCACCTACGACGAGGATCGTGCGCCCGGCGAAGCCGCCTAGGCGGTCGGCCGCCATCGCGACCGCAGCGGACGACACCGACGCGATGTTGGACGAGATACCGGTCTCGGTGCGGACGCGTTTGCCGACCTCCAGCGCATGACGGAACGCGACGTTCAGGGTCGGACCACACGCGTCGTTGTCGAGGGAGTCCTCCCACGCGCGCTTCACCTGGCCTTGGATCTCGTGTTCACCCAGCACGCCGGAGTCGAGACCCGAGACCACCGAGAAGAGGTGCGTGACGGCGTCGACGTCGTAATAGGTGTAGAGGCTCTCGGAGAACTCCTCGGGCGCGATGTGCCCGCTCTCGGCGAGGAAGTCCCGCACGTCGCCGTAGGAGGCGTGGAACTTGTCCGCGTCGACGTAGACCTCCGTGCGGTTGCACGTGGACAACACGACGGCCTCGTGGACGTTCTCACGACTCGAGACGTCGGCGAGGGCCTTCTCCATTCGGGTACGCGGGATGGAGAGCCGCTCGAGCAGTTCGAGCGGCGCGGTTCGGTGGTTCAGTCCGATGACGACGAGAGACACGTCTCGAGACGCTCCTTCGCTTCGGTCACGCGACCTTCGCGGATCAACTCAAGGATTCCCGAATCCAGCGCGGACTTCCAACCCAGGCCCTCACTCGAGCGGCCCGACGCGAGAATCCCGGACCGGACCTCGGCCGCGACTTCGACCAGGATTCCGTACTCCTCGCCGATACCGGCCTCGATCCGGCGACGCAACCAGGCCGACACCGCCGGGCTGCGTCCGTCGGTCGAGACGGTCACGAGCAGCGCACCGCGCCGGAAACGCGACATCAGCGTGAAGCGGCAGTTCTGCGGATCGTCGGCGCTGTTGACGAGAACGCCCGCCGCCTCGGCATCCACGAAGACCTGCCGGTTGACGGCCGGGTCGTCGGTCGCGGTGATGACCAGTCGGTGCCCTGCGATGTCGGCGGAGTCGTAACGACGCTCGTGGACGGTGACGTCGGGCAGATCCCGGAGCCTCGGGTCGACGACGGGTGCGACGAGGTCGATGACCGCGCCCGCCTCGCGCAACCCGGCGACCTTCGACACGGCGACGGGTCCCCCGCCGACCACGAGACAGCGCTCGCCCGCGATCCGAAGCGACACCGGGTAGCCACCGGTCGCCGCTGCGGGCGGGTCAGCCGGCATCGGGAGCGAGCGGCGACAGGGCCGCGTGGCGGTGCTCGTAGAACGACAGGATCTGCAACTCGACGGAGAGGTCGACCTTGCGGATCGAGATGTCCGCGGGCACCTGGACGACCGCCGGCGCGAAGTTGAGGATGGAGTTGATGCCCGCCGCCACGAGTGCGTCGGCCACATCCTGCGCAGCACCGGGCGGCGTGGCGATTATGCCGATGCTCGCGCCGGTCCCGGCGACCGTCTCGGCCAGGTCGGCGATGTCGGAGACCACCAGGCCCGCGATCTCGGTACCGACCTTGTCGGGGTCCGCGTCGACCAGGGCCACGGTGGGATAGCCACGCTCACGGAAGCCCCCGTAGTTGGCCAGGGCCTGCCCGAGGTTGCCCATGCCGACGATGGCGACCGGCCAGTCGTGGGTGAGGCCGAGCTCCCGACTCACCTGGAAGAGCAGGTACTCGACCTCGTAGCCGACGCCACGGGTGCCGTACGAGCCGAGGTAGGAGAGATCCTTGCGGACCTTGGCGGCGTTGACGCCGGCGAGACCGGCCAGGCGCTCGGACGAGACGGTGGCGACACCGGCCTCCCGCAGCTCCATCAGGCTGCGCCGGTAGACGGGAAGACGTGCGACAGAGGCCTCGGGGATGGGTCTGCGACGTCGATCGTCCATCACCCGGGCACGGTAGTCCGCTGCACTGCACGAACGCACAAGCGGCCGGGAGCGTTCAGGTCCGCGCGACTCGCCGACCGCTCGGGGTCATCCGGGCGGGGACGCGGGCCAGCCGACGCAGCGCCCGCTCGAACTCCTCGGGCTTCACGAACGACGCGTAGCCGATGGCCAGGGACCACATGAAGAAGCCGACCCGCATCGTGTAGTCGAAACCGAGATGCATCCCGAGACCGGCGACGATCCCGATCCAGCGGGTCCGCCGTGTCCACAACAGGAAGGGCAGCGAGATCTCCACCGCGAGCGTGAACCACGTCATGAACGTACCGAGGTAGACGGACGTCCTCATGAAGTCGGGGATCCAGAACCGCTCGAAGTCCTGTAGGCCGAGGGCGTACAGCGAGGCCGTGCCGTTGCGCCAGGTCTCCCCGGGGAGCTTCGCTATCACCGTCGCCGGGTAGATGACGGTCAACTGGATCTGGGCGACCCTGACGATCCAGGTCGGCGCGAGCGGCCAACGCCGCACGCCGTGCTCGTCGCGACATCCGAACAACGGCACCGACAGGAACCGCGACGGCGTCAGGACGGCGAAGACCGCGAAGTAGGCCGTCCAGATCCGCAGCAGGTCGTCGCCTCCGTTGAGCAGCGACGGGTTGTCCTGATGGAACGACATCACAGCGAGCCACATGAGGGGGGCCGCGATCCGCACCCCGCGGCCCGCGATGACCGCCAGGGCGCTGGCGAGCAGTACGGCGTACATCGTCCACAGCGCCCCGTCCCCCTCCCACCACTGGAACACGCCGAAGCGTCCGTCCCGGTAGGTCGGAGAAGGGAGCAGGCCGTCCTCGGAGAACAAGACGGTGACGTCACGCGACAGCGACAGGCCGTAGGCGAACACCGTTGCGCCGATCATGACGCGCATGACGGTGAGCGTGGCGGCCGACGTGGGTTCGAGCCAGAAACGGCGCCACCACCCGAAGGTCACGCCGAGGTACCCCACGGCGACCAGTCCGCCGACGAGAGCGCCGTGGGCGATGCCGAGAGCCGCATCCGCCAGCACGCCGACGCCGACGATCACGATGGCCGATCCGAGGCGAACGAGATCCACCCCTTCCCGGCTGACGACCGGGCGCACCTCTGAGCCGTGAACGCCGGGGCTCGCCGCACGTCCGTCACGCCTGGACGTCACGGCGTCGCCTCGAGCGTGTAGAAGGCGAACTCCTGCCATTCACGCTGCTCGTCGGTGCCTGGTTCGGGGGTCTCGGACCAGCGTCGGATCAACACCACCGTGTCCACCGGGTCGTCGTAGCGGTCTGCGATCCACTCCGCCGTGGGCTGCCACAGGTAGCTGTTGCGGTCGAGGCGGACCCGGCCCTCGAACTTGCGCCAGCGGTACTCGCGCAACGCGCCGACCAACGGGTCGCCGTCGGGGAACCGGTACTCGGTGGTGGTGCCGTCGTCGAAGGTGACGACGGCATAGGTCTCGATCGACGTCGTCGACGGATTGGGGGAGAACAGGGCCCAGTTCTGGTTGATGTGCAGGGCGTTGACGTGGTCGGCCATCTCGCCGGCGAGCTCGTCCTGCACGTCCCCGTCGGGAAGGTTCCACACCACGACGGTGGCGACGAAACCGGCGAGCAACGCCGACAACAGGACGCGCCCCACCGGGTTCGCGGCGAAGAACCCGAGATCGCTGTGGTCATCCCCCGTCGCCACGTCGGCCAAAGCTACCCGGCGACGGGTGCGCCGACGTGGCAGGCGGCGCGCCGGGGGGCGGGTCTCAGCCCTCGATCATCGACAGGACGTCGAGGACACGCATCGCCCGTTCCGCTTTCGCCTCCACGACGTCGGGATCCTCGGTCTCACCGGGTTCGGGAGCCGGCGTGGGCGCAGGCGTGGCCGACGGGGTCGGCGGTGTCGACGGGACGGGCGCAGGCGTCGGAGCCGGAGTAGGCGCAGGCGTCGGAGCCGGCGTGGGCGGAGGCGTCGGAGCCGGCGTGGGCGGAGGCGTCGGAGCCGGCGTGGGCGCAGGCGTCGGAGCCGGCGTCGGAGCCGGGGCCGCTCCCGGCACGTAGGCGAACCGCTGGGTGTTCCAGAGTTGGCCGCTGTCGTCGTGGTAGACCCCGATGCCGAGGTGGGTGAACTCCGCGTCCAAGATGTTGGCCTTGTGGCCCGACGAGGCCATGTAGGCCTGCCAGACCGACGAGACACTGGGACCCCGGCCGACGTTCTCGCCGGCCTTGCGCCAACCTGCCGGAGCACCGCTCGTGATGTCCGACGAGTGTGCGAGTGTCTGGTTGTTCGCCATCCACTCCGACCAGCTGCGTGCGGCGCCGGTCATCGAACCCGACACGACCAGGGCGGGCACACCCTGAGCGGCACGGGCGGCGTTGATGTTCGCCACGAAAGCGGATTCGTCACCCGTCGCCAGCGTCGCCGCGTCCGCCGTGGCCACCGACAGCGGGCCGAGGGGCGCGAGCATCGCCGTGACCACCAGCACCACGGTCGCCGCCAGGCGGTGCCGACGCTTCATCGTTCTCATTTGAGCCGTCCTTGCCGATCGCATCGATCCGATCCTCCTGTGTGTCATATCGGCCGCGAAGACACCGGCCTTGAGGGGCCTGTGAGCGGTGTCGGACCGGGAGTTCCCGACTTCCGGACCGGTCCCGGGGCCTACGATTCGTGCGATGAACCTCGCGACGGTCGTCGACGCACACCCAGCGGACGCTCAGGCGGTCGTCGACGACGACGGGGGGTGGACGTTCGGCCAGCTCCGCGAGCGTGCGGCCCGACGACGCGGTCGACTCGCGGCGGCCGGCGTGGCTCCCGGCGACCGGGTGGCCATCATCACGCCTGCCGGCGCCCTGTTCGTCGAGACCTACCTCGCCGTGCTCGGCCTCGGCGCCATCGCAGTGCCGCTCAACCGCCGGGCGCCCGCTGCCGAGTTGGACGCCGAAGTCGCCGCGGTAGGCGCCGACGTGGCCGTGGTCGCCGGTCTACGCGATCCCGGTGCGGGCGCGATGCTGCGGACCCGGTCCGTCGTCATCGGCGACGACGAGGCCGCTGACGACGGCACGGCGTCCATGCTCGAAGCCGCGCCGCGGCCGGTCGTGGAGGCGGCCGCAGACGCACCCGCCGTGCTCCTCTTCACCAGCGGCACAGCGGGCGCGCCCCGGCCCGCGGTCCTCACCCATGGCAACCTCCGGGCAAACCTGGAGAACGTGGATGGACGCCGCAGCATCCTCGGCCCCGACGACACCACCGTCTGTTCGGTGCCCCTGTTCCACGTGATGGGCCTCAACTCGATTCTGGGTGCGGCCCTGCGGTCCGGTGCGACCGTGGTGTTCCGCGACGACTTCGACGCCGCGTCGGTGCTCGATGCCGTGGATCGGCATCGAGCCACGGCTCTCGTCGGCCCTCCCACGCTGTGGTCAGCGCTCGCCGCCGCCGACCCGGGACCGGGACCCCTCGTAACCATCACAACGGCGGTGTCCGCAGCGGCCCCTCTCGACGCCACGACGGTGTCGGCGGCGCAGGAGTGCCTGGGGATCAGGCTCACCCAGGGGTACGGGCTCACCGAGGCGTCCCCGACGGTCTCGCTCGGCCTCGGCCTCGACTGCCCCGCTCTGTCGGTCGGGCTCCCGGTTCCCGGCGTCGAGGTACGCATCGTCGACGCCGACGGGAGCGACACGCTCGCGGGCGACACCGGGGAGATCCTCGTGCGGGGCGCCAACGTCTTCCCGGGCTACTGGCAGGACCCGGATGCGACGGCTGCGGTACTTCGCGACGGCTGGCTGCACACCGGCGACATCGGGGTCGTCGACGACGGCTGGCTCTATCTCGTCGACCGCGCCAAGGAACTGATCCTGGTGTCGGGTTTCAATGTCCACCCCGGTGAGGTGGAGGACGCGCTCAGCTCCCACCGGGCGGTGAGGGCCGCCGCAGCCGTCGGGCGCCCCGACGGACACACGGGGGAACGGGTGGTCGCGTACGTGGTCGCCGCCGCGGGAGAGACAGTCGACCCCCGCGACCTCCTGGCGCACTGCCGAACCCTTCTGGCTGGGCACAAGTGCCCCCGCGAGATCGTGCTCGTCGACGAACTCCCGACGGGACTCGGCGGCAAGGTCCGCCGACGCCTTCTGTGAGCGTCGGGGCCCACCGGCGTCAGCGGGCGAGGATGAACAACTGCAGGACCGCCGCGCCGAGAATGAGGAGCAGCAGGACCGCTATCACGAGCGTCGTGGCCGGCCTCATGACCGCCTGCCCAACTCGACGGCGGTCGTGACCGAGGGTTCGTCCGTGGCGGCCGACAAGATGACCTCCGCGCCGCTCGTCACACCCAGTGCTTCCGCTGCGGAGGCTCTGTTCGCTGCGAGCGACGTCATCCCGTAGGAATCGACGACGACGCCGACAGCCCCGGGGCCGATGTCCGCGTAGGTGTCGCAGCGCCGGCACACGGTGGTGGTCCCTCCCGTCGCGACCGCGACCCGTTCACCCATGTCGTCGAGTTCGGCGGGGTCCACGTTGAGTTGCACGTTGCCGAACGTGTCGACCCAGAGCACCTCCGCGTGTACGCCGTCGTCCTCGGTCCTCGTCACAGGCACGACGGCGGGGACGAGGGTCGCGGGGTTCAGTGGCGGACCGAACTCGGCGAGGTCGACGCCGGCGGCCAGGTGCGCCGCGACGGGACCGAACACGTCACGTCCGTCGAAGGTCGGGCCCGGGGCGGGAAGGTGAAAGTCCTCAGAGGTCAGCTCGACAGCACGATCGGCCCCGCCGACGAGCGCCACGGCCGGCGCGAGGAGCCCATTGTCGGGTCCGACGAGGACCGACACCCCTCCACCGACCTCTACCGCGATGCGCCTGCGATCGCCGCCGACGCCCGGATCCACGACGGCGAGCACCACGCCTGGAACGAGGTACTGGGCGGCGCGGGCCAACAACAGGCCGCCGCCCCGCACGTCGTGGTGGGCGACGTCGTGGGTGATGTCGACGACCGCCACGTCGGGGACGATCGAACGGATCACGGAGTGGACGACGCCGACGAACTCGTCGACGCGTCCGTAGTCCGACATGAACGAGATGGTCTCGTAGCGCGCCACGTCACGAACCTACCGGCCCGCGGCACCTCCCGGAGCGGTCGGGACCGCCCCGGGTCAACCCGCCTCGGTGTAGCGATTCGACAGGTAGCGGTCGACGTCCTCGGCACGCAGCCGATACGACTTGCCCACGCGAACCGCAGGCAGGTCGCCTGCCTTGATCAGCCTGTACACCGTCATCGTCGAGACGCGCATCAACTGCGCCACCTCGGCGACGGTCATGAAACGCGGTTGCGCGTCTGAATGCACCATCGGAGGAAACTCCCTACTCCAGCCTGCGCAGACTCTAGGCCACTGTTGCGGATGTGGAAAGTGGGACACGTGATGGGTATGGGCGACAGGCACGCGAAGCGCCCGTGAACAGCGTCTGTCAGCTCGCTGACGAGTCGCCGAGTTCGACCGCCCGCTGCGCGGCGCGCGCGATGGCCGCGACGATCGCCGCGCGTACATCAGCTTCCTCGAGCACCCCGACGGCGGCGGCGGTGGTGCCGCCGGGCGAGGTGACCTGGGCCCGAAGCTCCGCCGGCCCGTCCTCCGAGTCGGCCAGGAGCCTCGCCGATCCGACGAGTGTCGCCGTCACGAGCCGTTCGGCGACCTCCGGAGACAGACCGAGCGACACGGCCGCAGCGTTCATCGCCTCGGCGAGATAGAAGAGGTAGGCCGGGCCTGAACCCGACACCGCCGTGACCGCGTCCAGATCGGCCTCGGTGACCATCTCGACGATGCCCACGGCCCCGACGATCTCGACCGCCCAGTCCAGGTCCGCCGTGGTCGCGTCCGCCCCCGGCGCCACCCCCGCCGCGCCGGCACCCACGAGAGCGGGCGTGTTCGGCATCGCACGGACGACCCGCACACCCTGTCCGGTCCAGGCCTCGAGGTCCGCTGTTCTCACGCCGGCGGCGATCGACAGCAACCGCTCGACGCCCGTGTCCCGCAGCGACCGACATGCCTCGGCCGCGACATCGGGCTTCACGGCCAACACGACGTCGGCGACACCCATGGGTGTCGCCGAGGTGACGAGACCGGGATGGGTCGCTTCGAGTTCCCGGCGCCGATCCTCGACGGGCTCCACGACGACGATGTCGCTCGCGCTGTATCCCCCCGAATCGATGAGGCCACCGACCAGTGCGGTGGCCATCCGGCCACCGCCGATGAACTGGAGGGTCGCCATCGGGGGCCTCAGCCGAGGTAGGCCATCGGGTCGTAGGGAATCCCGTTGACCCTGGTCTCGAAGTGGACGTGGGGTCCCGTGCACGACCCTGTACAGCCGACCGTCCCGAGGAGTTGGCCCGTCGAGACCTGCGCCCCGGTCGAGGTCAGGATCTCGTTCATGTGGCCGTACAACGTGACGAGACCGCCGCCGTGGTCCACGATCACGGCGTTGCCGTAGCCACCGTCGTAGCCCGCCGAGATCACGACACCACCCGCCGCGGCACCGATACTGCTACCCGTGGGGGCGCCGATGTCGATGCCTTCGTGCATACGACCCCAGCGTGGTCCGAATGGCGAGGTGACGACGCCACCGACGGGCCATACCAGCGCCGAGGGGGCCGACGCCGGAAGCGGCACGGAATCGAACGCTTCTGCACCCAGCGCGGTGGATTCCGCAACGGTGACCTCGCCCGTCGCGAGCGACTGCTGAGCCGCGGCTGCCGCACGTGCGGCCTCCTGTTCGGCCTGCAGGCGGGCGAGACGTTCGCGTTCGGCGGCGACACGCGCGGCCTCGGCGATGGCCGCCTCGCGGGCAGCCTCGTCGGCGATCAGGCCCTGGATCCGCGCCGTGACGTCGGCTTCGGATGCCTCGAGCGCGTCGATCTCGGCGTTGTAGTCCGCGATGCGCTGCTCCAGCGCGTCCCGGAGCCTCTGCTGGTCGGCGAGGGCGACTTCGAGTTCGGCGAGCGTCTCGGCCTCAGCATTCAGCTGGAGCCCGACCTCGTCGCGAGCGGCGGCGGCGGCCTCGCGCTGGTCGACGACCTCGGCCTCCGCGACCCGCAGTTCGTCGAGCAGCTCTGCGTCGCTGATCGACACGCTGCGGATGAAAGCCCGACGTAGGGCCGCCTCGCCGATGTCGGTCGCGGACAGGACCTGTTCGAACACGTCGTCGTCAGGGTTGATGAAGGCCTCGACTGCGCGTGCACGGATCAGCTCGCGCAGTGCCGCAACCTCGGCCTCGGCCTCGGCGACCGCCTCGTCGGCGATCATGACGTCACGTTCGGCCTGCTCCAGAGCCGAGCGGATCCCCTCGAGTTCGGCCTGCTGGGTCTCGACGTTGGCGGTGAGGGTCGCGACAGCGGCCTCGAGCTCGTCGTTCTCGGCGACGAGGGGATCCAGGGCGGACGCCCACTCGGCCGCACGGGCGCGAATCTCGTCGCGCTGGGCCTTGGCGTCGTCGATCTCGTCGGTCTGGGCTGCCACCAGACCCATACCGAGTCCGGCGCACAACGCCGCGACTGCGACGATCGCGATCAGTCGAGTTCGTCCCATGTCCTCCACCCGCACGCCACGAAACGGCGTCGGTACGTCGGTGCCGGACTGTAGCGGCCCCATGCCATCCGGCAACCGCATGAAAGCGTAACAGAACGGTAATGGTCCAAATAACGCCCCTCCGACACCGGCGCGGGAGCGTCCAGAGGGGCCGGTGCCTCTTCCCCAAGCGACCCCGAGCCCTCCGGACGGAGATCAGAGTAGATGGAAATAGACTGAAAGTGCAAGAGATTCTGAATCAGCCCCGGAAGGTCCCCTCGTATCCGATCCGCATCGCCGCCGTGAAGTTCTGTTCCACCACCTGATAGACACCGCCGAGCATCCGATCCAGGCTCGTCTCGTCCACGTCGTCGACGGCGAACTCCCCGACGACGAACACGGCATCCTCGTCGCCGATGGAGAAACGCATCGAACGCAGCGCGTGGTTGCGACCCAGGAGGTGGGCGTAGAGGCGCTGCGCGTTCGTGGCCGGGGGCGGCATGAAGTAGGTCTCATGACGCAGCGTCCGTTGGCGCACGGTCAGCCAGACCGTGAACACGTCCCGGCTCTCACCGCGGAGTCGCAGGTACCAGCGCCGCTGCCCGGGCTCACCGCGCTCTGCGGCGACGACCGCCGGGTTCTCCGCCTCCTGGGTGGCAGCCCAGCGGGCGATGACGCCCTCGACACGGTCGAGGTCCTGGTTCGATGGCGGGCGATCGACGTTCATGGGATGCATCATGGGCGAACCCGCACAGGTGCGCCCAGCCCCCTACATCGCGCAGTCGACGAGTTGGGAACTCGTGAGCTCGCGGTACACGCCCGCAAGCCGCTCCGCCGTCGTCGACCACGTGTAGGCCCGGGCGGCGCTGGCGGCGTCCATCGCCATCTCGGCGGCGACGATCGGGTTGGCGAGAATCTCGTCGATGAAGGCCCCGTAGCGCGCCGGATCACGCGACTCCACGAGGAACCCCGTGCGGCCGTGGTCGACGAGCGTCCGCAGACCGCCGACGGCAGCCGCCACGACCGGGGTGCCGCACGCCGACGCCTCGAGGGCGACGAGGCCGAAGGACTCGCTGCGGGAAGGCACGACACAGACGTCGGCCGCGCGGTAGTAGGTCGACAGGAGGTGATGGGGCTGAGGTCGGACGAACACCACCCGATCGGCGAGACCGTGCGCGGCGATCAGATCCAACACCCGTGCGAACTCCTCCGGCCCGTCGGGGCCCGACGGGCCACCGACGACCACCAGGCGGGCCGTCTCGTCCTCCAGGGCAGCCAGGGCGGCCACCGCGACGCCGAGACCCTTCAGGGGTTGGATACGCCCGACGAACAGAAGTGTCGGGCGGTCGTCGAGGCCCAGCGCGCGGCGCGCCGCGGTGCGGTCGCCAGGCGAGAACAGCGCATGGTCGACACCCGGGGCGACCAACTCGATCCGGTCGGCCGGGGCCCCGTAGAGGCGCTGGAGCTGGTGGGCCTCGGCGACACAGGACGCCGTGATCCGGTCGCTGCAGGCCACGACACGGGTCTCCTCGGCCACACGCCTGTGCGGTTCGAGGTCGCCGTTCTCGGCCTTGACGCGCGCGAGGGTGTGGAACGTCGACACCAGGGGCAGATCGAGTTCGTGCTTGATGGCGTGACCGGCGACACCCGACAGCCAGTAGTTCGCGTGGACGGCATCGGTACCGCCCGTGGCGACGATGTCGTCCACCACCCCACGGGTGAAGGCGTCGACGATCCCGGGAAGTTCCTCTTTGGGGAGATCCGGATGGCCTGCGTCGACGTGGACCACACGTACGCCCGGCTCGACGCCGACGACCCGGGGGAGGTCCCGGGACCACCGCCGGACATACACGGTGCCGCACACCCCCACGTGGGCGAGCGCAGCGACGAGCTCACGGACGTAGACGTTCATTCCGCCGCTGTCCCCCGATCCAGGTTGCACGAGCGGGGAGGTGTGCAGCGACAGGACAGCGACACGCGTCGGGCGGTCCGTCCCTTCGCCCGCGCACGGATCCAGCGAACTCACCGGCCGAGAACCGAGCTCACGTCGACACCGTCGTCTCGGTAACGCCGGACGATTTCGGCCTGGAGGGCGTCCAACGTCTCGTGCAGCGCCCGGCGGCGGGCGGAGATCGAGTCCTCGAACGCGTTGAGTCGCACCAGAGCCGCGGCGAGTTCCTCATCGGAGGCCTCTGCCACGGCGGAGATCAGACCCGGGCTGACGGCGACGTCGAGGTCGGCCACCAGCGGGTCGGCCTCCGCCGTCGGTTCGAGGTCCTGGGGGGCGCGCGCCGGCAGGCCGAACTCGGGAGCGGTACGGCTCTGCGCACCCCCGCCGAGAGAGGACCGCAGTGCCCCCACGAGGTCCTCGAACACGCCCGCGCCGTCGTCGCGCCGGGCGACCTCGGAACCGAGGATGTCGAGGCGGCCGTGGGCGAGACGACGCACGTAGGACACGGCGTTCTCGAAGCGCTGCGCAGCGGTGCGACGGGCGCGGACCTCTTCGAGGGGGAGGTCGGCCAGGCCCGCTACGAAGCCTTCCGAGATGATGGTGTCGATGCCCGGTTCCATCCGGATGATCAGGCTAGCGCCGGGCGGGACTGCGCCCGCTCAGGCCCCACCCGAGACCGGCGGCAGCACGGCGACCTCGTCGCCGACACCCACGATGTCGGACCGGTCGGCGGGCTCGCCGTTGAGCCAGATCCGGCACGTTCCCAACAGCGCAGTGAATCCGGGGCCATAGCGTTCGCTCGCCGCGTCGATCACGGCACCGACCGTCGGGGCGTCGATCTCCTCGGTCCCCGTGCCGGCGGCTTCCCGGATCGACGCGAAGAGTCGCAGCGTGGCCATGACCAGATCCTACGGCTCCGCAGGGCGGCGACGAACTGCTCACGACGCGGCCGGTAGCGTGTCGCCCCGTGACACGGTTGCTTCTCATCCGCCACGCCCAGAGTACGTGGAATGCCGTCGGCCGCTGGCAGGGTCAGGCCGACCCTCCGTTGACGGAACTGGGGGAACGACAGGCCGCGCTCGCCGCGACACAGGTCGCGAGGATGGGCGATCTCGTCGGCATCGCATCCAGCGATCTCGACCGGGCCCACACGACCGCGCGGATCGTCGCTGCCGAGACCGGCCAGGATCTGGTACGGGTGGAAGAAGGGCTACGAGAACGGACCGCCGGCCCGTGGGAGGGACTCACCCGCCGCGAGATCGAAGTCCGGTGGCCCCGCTACCTCCACGAGGGACGACGCCCCCCCGGCTACGAACACGACGCCCACCTCGTCGGGCGCGTCACGACGGCGCTGCGCGACATCGCCTCGGGCGCCCCCGGGCCGATGCTCGTCGTCACCCACGGCGGGGTCATCAACGCACTGGAACGCCGGGACGGCCACAGCTGGGTACGCGTCCCGAACCTGGCGGGCCGGTGGGTCATGGTGACCGCGGACGCTGTCGAGTTGGGCGAACGGGTGGAGCTCATCGACGAGAACGACCGACGCGCCACCACGCCGGCCCAGATCTGACGGCTGCGTCTCCCGCAACCGCCCCTGTCACCAGCCGCGACGGTCAGCCAACCAGGCCGCTTCCAACCGGCCCAACTCCGTACACGGCTCCGCCTCAGCGCGGTACTCCGCGAGGATGCCGCGCCAGCGGTTGGTCGCCTCGAGGCGGCCGAGTATCGCCGCGATTCCCCAGACCACCCGGTCGAGCAGCACGAACGACGACGGGAGGGTCATCGAGTTGATCACGTCCGCGTACGGGCCGTTGAGGTCCGCGATGCGACTCAGCGCCGCCTTCGTGAACTCACGCGTGAAGGTGAACTCCTCGACCAGGAACGGCTCGTAGGGCGTCGACACGTACTCGAAGACGTGCTGGGGGTCGAGACCGTGGTCGGGTACCAGGAAGCCGGCCGCCACGAGGCAGCTCACGGTGGCCTCGACGTCACGGTCCAGCAGCGGATCGATGATCGGCCACAGCGAGGCCCGCTCCTCCTCGGTCCACTGCTTGACCAACCCGAAGTCGAGCAGCGTGATCCGGCCGTCGGGCCAGAAACGGTAGTTGCCGGGATGTGGGTCGGCGTTGAACTCGTGGGCCCGGTAGATGGCGCCCTGCTGGAACCGGAACAGGGCCTCGCCGGTGCGTTGGCGGAGGTCGTGGCCGGCGTAGGCCTCGAACTCGGACCAGGACATGCCGTCGACCCACTCGGAGGTCAGGACCCTGCCGGTGGTGAACTCGTCGATGACCCGTGGTACCGCCAGGAACGGGTGGTCGCGGTAGCGGTGGTGGAACCGGTCCTGGCGCGAGGCTTCGAGCTCGTAGTCGAGCTCCTCGCCCATGCGGGCCTGCAACTCGGTGACCATGGTCTCGACGTCGAGCGACTTGAAGGCGAACATCGAGAACGCCCGCGTGAGGACCTTCGCGTTCGCGAGGTCACCCCGGATGGCATCGCCGGCACCGGGGTACTGGACCTTGACGGCGACCTCACGACCGTCGCGCAGCACCGCCTTGTGGACCTGACCGATGGAGGCGGCCGCGCGTGGGACGGGCTCCCAGTCGAGGAAGATCTTCTCGGGCAGATCGCCGAGTTCGGTGGCGATGACCTCAGCGGCCAGAGACGGCGCCATCGGCGGAACGTCCGCCTGGAGGCTGGCGAGCGACTCCTTGGCAGCCTCCGGGAGCCCCTCGACGATGAAGGACATGAGCTGCCCGACCTTCATGACCGCGCCCTTCATCTGGCCGAGCTCACGGGTGACGTCCTCGGCGGTGCGGATGACGAACTGCGAATCCAACTCCCGGCGGCGTTCCTCGTCGGCGTTGCGGCCGCGGACCCTGGTCGACGCGTAGGTGACCGCCCGGCGTGCGGACAGCCGGGAGATCCGCATCCAGCGCTGTGCCTGGGCCTTGCGGGTCGGGTCCGAGAGCGCCGCGACCACCGCACCCGCTCCGGCAGCGACGACGGCGACTCCTGCGGTGACGCTTCGACGGGCGGTTGGCACCGCGACACCATATTGGGCGCCGGGGACGCTGGTGGAGCCCGGCGGGCCGGAGTGTGCGAGGCGGGCGGCACTACCCTTACGCCGGGCCGCTAGCTCATCGGGTAGAGCAGGAGACTTTTAATCTCAAGGTGCTGGGTTCGAGCCCCAGGCGGCCCACTCACCCACCTGTGAACACCCCGGGTGCGACGTCGCAGGGATCCAGACCCTTCGCGGCGAACACCCGGGCCACGGAGTCGTCGATCACCGCGCCGTCGAGGCTGCCGGCATCGACCGCCGCGACGAGGCCGTCGATCAGCGGTGGTACGTCGGCCACCCTGGAGACGATGGCGACATCGGCACCCGCGACCAGCGCCAGCCGGGTGGCCTCGACGATGCCCAGGGACGCCACCGCCCCCATCGTCAGCGAATCCGTGAAGACGAGGCCGTCGAACCCGAGCTCGGTTCTCAACAGCCCGTCGATGGCCGCCGGGGAGAGGCTCGTCGCCGTCCCGTCGGTCAGTCCCGGCACGTCGAGGTGGGCGACCATGACGGCGACGGGCTCTGAGAGCTCCGCGAAGGCCCGCTCATAGGGCACGAGGTCAACGGCGCGCAACTCGTCGACGGGCGGCGCCGTGGGAAGGGAGACGTGCGAGTCGGCCGACGCGCGACCGTGGCCCGGGAAGTGCTTGAGGACCGGCACCACGCCGGCGTCGGCGAAACCAGCCGCCACCGCTGTGCCGTAGTCCGCCACCACCTGTGGGTCGGCGGAGTAGGACCGCGTGCCGATGCCGGGGCCCCCACCGACGTCGAGGACGGGTGCGAATACGACGTTCACACCGAGCGCGACCATCCCCTCTCCGTATACGCGTGCCTGCTCGCGGGCGGCATCCGGATCGACGGTGGCGGCCACGGTCGCCGCTGACGGCAGTCGTCCGAGCAGCCCGTCGAGGCGTTGGACGGTGCCACCCTCCTCGTCGGAAGCCACGAGCAGGTCGTAGGGCGCGGCGGCGCGCAGCGCGGCCAGTGCGTCGGCCAGACCGGGCCCCGGTGTGCCGAGCAGGGCCACCCCGCCGAGTTCGCCACCGGCTGCCGCGACGGTCGCGTCGGCGAGATCGGCCTCGGTGGCGAGGGGCACCAGCAGTTGACCGAGCCGGACCCGCAGGGGCAGTGCGGCCGCGCACTCCGTCGGAGTGGGCTGGACCGTCGTGGTCGTCGGCGGGACCGTCGTGGTGGGCGGAGGCGTCGTCGTCGGCGGGACCGTCGTGGTGGGCGGAAGCGTCGTCGTCGGCAGGACCGTCGTCGGCGCAGGCGAGGACGCTTCGTCGGTGCCACCGCAGGCACCACCGACCAGGGCGACCGCGACGAACATGGCCATCGCGACGATGCACGGGGTTCGGCGGAACACGGAGCGCCACTGTAGGAGCGCAGCCGGGTGACGCTACGCGCCCGTCACGCTCACGTAGTTTGGAAGCGTGACCGGCCGCCACCGCCCCGCCCGACCGATCCTCGCCCTTCTCGCGGTCATCGCGACCGTCTCGGTACTCGCCGCGGGCTGCGGGGGTGGCGACGACGACACGTCGGCCGCCGGCGACGACACGGCCGACGCCACCGACGGTGACACGGCGACCGGCGACTCCACCACCACGACGACCACTCCCCCCGTTGCAGGAGGCGACGACACGGCCGACGACGGCGCCTCGACAGACGGCGACGGGTCCACCGGAGACGGCGACGACGGGACCGATGATGCCAGCGGGTCGACCGATGACGGTGACGACGCCGGAGACGACGACGGGACCGACCCCGGTCCGACCACCACCACGACCTACGAGCTCGCCGACGAGGCCTTCACCGAGGACTCGGCGGTGTCGACGGTCGGCCTCGACGAGATCATCTTCGGAATGACCCCCGACGAGGCGGCCGTGGCCGCGGCGACCACCTGGGACGGGCTACCGGATCCGCCGTTCCCGCCCTGCGTCCCGGTGACGCCCAGCCAGGGGCCCGATGGTGTGACCTTCTACGTGATCCGCAACACGATCGAGCGGGTGGACATCACGAACCCCGACATCCGCACGAGGTCGGGGTACGGCGTGGGCACGACGCTCGACGAACTCGAATCCGGCCTCGGTTCTGCGCTCGAGACGGTGAGCGACGGCGAGGACGGCGTCACCGCCACGTTCGTCCCGACCGACGAGACGGACGCGGACTTCCGCATCGTGTTCGAAGTGGAACTCGGCGAGGTGGTCTCGTTCCGCAGCGGCCGGGACCTCTACATCGACTTCGCTCCCGACGAGTGCGCCACCCTCGACCCCCCGGCCCTCCCCCGAGAAGAACAAGAGGAGCAAGAGGACTCCGAGTAGCAGGCCCCGTTCGTCACCAGTGACGTCCTCGCGCAGCAGAGCTGCGCCAGAGATGTACACGGCGTAACCCGTGGGTGCTACACGAAGCTCCACGTGAGGTTCGTCAGATCCCCCAGGGCGCGCAGGACCGAATACGGCGTGATGGCGGAGGTCTTGGGGTTGGCCTGCGACGGATGGTTCTCGAAGGAGAACTCGTAGCGACCGGCGGCGCCTTCGGCAGCCACGACATGGCGCACGGTGGTCGCCGTGGGATCACCCACGAGGCGCGCCACCGTCGCATCGAGCCCGACGGTGGCCAGGGCGAGAGTCGCACACACATTGGCCGACTCCGGGAACCGTCGGGCCGCCTCCCGGGCCGTGCCCTCGAAGGCGACGACGCGCTCACTGCCCGCTGTCAGCGCGTCGACCGTCCCAGGCGCCATCCAGTCCCGGACGAGGTTGCGGGCGGGCTTGGTCGAGGTGATGGAGACCGTGTCCAGACGGCCCAGCAACATGGCCGCGCGGAGCGTGTCGAACCCTCCGATCGCTCCCGTCGTGAGCAACACCCGCCCCGGAGCGGGGGCCGTCACGACCGCCCGGAGCTCGTCATCGGCGAGCGCGCCGACACTGACGACGAGCAGGTCGGCCCCCGCGGAACGCACGGTCGGTGCGTAGGTCGCGAGAGCGGAGTGGCCGGCTGCCTCGACCACGAGATCAGCGGTCTCGAGAAGCTCATCGACCGAGGCGACGACGTGGCCCACGCGCGGCGCCACCGGGTCCAGGACCCCGCCCAGCACCGCACCGTCGACCGTGCCGGAAACCAGCCCGTCGGCGATCACCGAACCGATCGCACCGTGTCCGATGAGCCCGACCCGGATGGCAGGTTCGTCCATGGAGCGGACGGTACCGGAGGCGCTCACGCCACGACGACGAGTTCCACCGTCGCCCCACGCGGGTCGCGCGCCGTCACGACACGGTCGGCGGTGTCGCCGGCCAGCTCGGCGACGACGCCTGCCACGTCGGCGTGATCAGCCGCGTCGACCGAGGAGGGATCCCACTGCAACATCACGACGGTTTCGGAGGGGCGCCACAGCAGACGCCATTCGCCACCGGGAACGTGGGCGAGCCCCGCATCGACGGCGCGCACGATCGACCCCGCTGTGACCCCACCACCGGGAACCTCCACGGATGCGAAGACCTTCGGGTCGAACGGGGCGGCACCACCGGCGGCCAGTCGCCAACGGCGCGCCCCATGGCCGACGCGGCGACGCAGCCCCGAGCTCACGAGTCGACGGGCGAGCTCGCGCGAAGAAACGGCCTCGGCCCCGAGGCCGATCGCGACATCCAACGCGAACTCGGGGATGTCGTAGTGGTCCAGCCCGAAGGACAGGTACCGCAGCCCCACCTCGCGGGCGAAGGCGTGGAGCTCATCGAGGTCCTCGTCGCTCACGAGGTGCGCCCACAGGTGACCGCTCCACTCCCAGCGGGCGGCATCGACGTAGACGGTCACGGCTGGAGGCCGGGAACTCGATGGATGCTCACGGCGCGCACGACCATGTCATGGCAAGCTGGTCCCGATGAGCGGTGACCGCATCTCGATGGAGCTCCCGGCACGAGCCGAGTACGGCCGGGTCGCCCGCGCTGCGGCCGCGAACCTCGCGCTGCGTCGGGGCTACACCCTCACCGAGATCGACGACCTCCGCCTCGCCATGGACGAAGCCGTGATCGCGTTGCTCGGGCCCGCCGCGCAGGACACGGCAATGTCGGTCGCCTTCGATGCCGAACCGGCAAGGGTGACGGTCGAGCTCGCCGTGCTCGACGGGGGGGACATCCCTGCCGAAAGGGCCGCACGTTTCGCGGAGATCGCCGGCGGCCTGGTCGACTTCTACGAGATCGACCGGGAGAGGCCGAAGATCCTGCTGGTCAAGGCACGGGACGACCACGAGGACGACGGGGACTGAACGGGCTCGGCGGGCGCCGACGGACCGACCTCAGTGCTTTCCGCTCGATCCGAATCCGTCTGCGCCCCGTTCCGAGTCAGGTAGCTCGTCCACCTCGACGAACCGGGCGTGCTCGACGGCCTGGATCACCAGTTGCGCGATGCGTTCGCCCCGCGTGACCGTGAAGTCCGCTGTCGGGTCGGTGTTGACCAGCAGAACCTTCAGCTCACCGCGATAGCCGCTGTCGATGAGGCCGGGGGTGTTCAGGCAGGTGACCCCGTGCTTCAGGGCGAGGCCGCTGCGGGGCTGCACGAAGCCGGCGTACCCCTCCGGAATCGCGATCGCGACGCCGGTGGGCACGAGCGATCGGCCGCCGCCGGCGCTCAGAACCACGTCCGCTGTGGAGCGCAGGTCGACGCCCGCGTCGCCGGGCTTCGCGTAGCCGGGGAGTGGTAGATCCGGGTCGAGGCGGGTGATGGGGATCTCGGACATGTCGGCGAGAGTACCCGTCGCGCCCGGCTCCACGGTGAGCCGCAGAGTGACTCCGGGCGGCGACGCGACCGGCGGGGTACCCTCGGCAGCCGTGCTGGCCTGGATGGACCTCGAGATGACGGGCCTCGACGCCACGAAGGACCACATCGTCGAGATCGCCACGATCGTGACCGACGACGATCTGAACGTGATCGCCGAGGGGCCCGACCTCGTGATCCACCAACCCGACGAGGTTCTCGCCACCATGGGCGACTTCGTCCGGGACATGCACCAGCGCAGTGGCCTGCTGGCGGCGATCCGCGAATCGACCGTCGATCTCACGACCGCCGGCGACGCCACCATGTCGTTCCTGCGTGAGCACATCAGCGAGGAGCGCTCGGTGCCGCTGTGCGGTAACTCGATCGGAACCGACCGACGTTTCCTCACCGCGTGGCTGCCCGAGATCGAGGAGTTCCTCCACTACCGCTCGGTCGACGTCTCGACCATCAAGGAACTCGGCCGCCGCTGGTATCCCGAAGCGATGTCGGGCGCCCCGCGCAAGGCCACCGGCCACCGCGCCCTCGACGACATCCGCGAGAGCATCGAGGAACTCCGGTACTACCGCTCGACGATCTTCCAGCCGGCAGACGACCCCGCGCCCGAAGCGGCGCAGACGCCGTGAAGCAGGAGGCCGAACCGGCCACGGCGGAACTCACCGAACTCGCTCCCGGCGTGATTCGCAGTCAGCTGCCGGTGGAGCTACCGGGACTGGGCCACGTGAACTGCTACATCCTCCCGGACGCTGACGGCGTCGCCGTCGTGGACCCCGGACTTCCCGGCGAGGAGTCGTGGCAGGCGCTGGTCGACCGTCTCGGTCAGGCGGGCGAATCCGTGCAGCGGGTGCACACGATCATCGTCACCCACTCCCACTACGACCACTTCGGTGGCGCGGCGCGGCTGCGCGACGAGTCCGGGGCGCGGGTGGTCGCGCATGCCTCGTTCCGTTCCTTCTGGGATTCCTCAGAGGCGGCGGAGATGCTCGACATCGACGATGTCGATCCGGAGGAGCCCGAGGTGGTCCCGCCCTGGGCGCGATCGGTCGTCACTCCGTGGGGCTCACGCCGCGAGCCCAGGCCCGAACAGGTCGACCGGTGGAACGCGCTCGGGGTGGACAAGCGGTGGTACCGCACACCGACGCGCGACGTCGGCCTGGTCGAGGCCGACGTCATCTCCCTCGCAGGGCGCGACTGGGTCGCGGTCCACACGCCCGGGCACACCCACGACCACCTGTGCCTGTATGACCCCGTCGAGGGCGTGATGCTCTCGGGCGATCACGTCCTTCCGACGATCACCCCCCACATCGGTGGGTTCAACAGCCAGCCCGATCCCCTCGACGCCTTCTTCGACTCGCTGGGGCGCATGCACGACTTCAGCGACGTGTCGGTCGTGGCACCCGCCCACGGGCACCCGTTCAGCGATCTGGCGGGGAGGGCCGACGAGATCGCCGATCACCATCGCGAGCGTCTGAACCGCCTCCGCGAGGCGGCCGTCGGCCATGGCTCCGCCACCGTCCGGGAACTGTCCAAGGAGATCTTCCGGCCGGCGGTGTGGGGTGACCTGGCCGACAGCGAGACGTACACGCACCTCGAGCATCTGCGACTGCACGGACACGTCACCGTCTCCGACCGTGACGGCGTCCTCGTCTACGACGCGACCTCGTCGGATCCGGCCGATTCCGGCCCGCGAGACGCCGGCTGAGAACTCTTCCGATTATTCGGTTGACGCCCGCAGGCAGGCGTGTTCACCTTGTCCCCGGACGAACAGCCCCCCAGGAAGCCGATTCGATGAAGCAGGAACTCCACGTGACGAATGAGCGGACCGCCCGGTCCGCCGCGCGCGTCCTGCGTTGGAACGGCGCGCATCTCGAGGGTCTCGTCGTGGCCCCTGCCGGTTTTTTCCGTACCGGCTACGCCATCACGATCGACCCGTGGCCTGAGGAGTCGCCCCTGTGAGCACCCGCTGACAGAACGACAACGACTCCGAAGGCCGCCGGAAATCCGGCGGCCTTCTTGCATTTTCGCCCGCGAACCGAACCTGGAGGAAACATCCGATGTTCGCCCCGGCAACCCGACACCCAGACGAGACCCTCACCGACCTCTCCACTCTCGATCTCGAGATGACGATCGACGAAGGCCCCGCCGCCAACCTGGCGGCCCGGACGGTCGACGAGACATGGAGGCTCGCTGCGGCATGCCGCGACGCCGACCCCACGACACGGGACCTCTTCTTCTCCGAAGACCTGCCCTCGATCGCGGCGGCAAAGCGCATCTGCGCCGGCTGCCCGGTGATGGTGCCCTGCCTCGAGGGCGCGGTCGCCCGCGGCGAAGCGGCCGGCGTGTGGGGCGGGCAGCTCTTCGAAGACGGCCGGATCGTGACCGTCAAGCGACGGCGTGGACGGCCCTCCAAGAACCCCCGTGCCGACGACATCTACACGATGCTCCCGGTCCCCGATCACCTGGAGTACCTGCTCACCGCCTGAGCCAGAGGGTGGGCGGGTGGCCCGACCGACCCCCGTCGGGCCACCCGCCCCGATGACCCGTGGCCCCGGACGGTCTCCGCCGACATCCCGGGCCGGGGCGACGTCTCGTCGAGCCCCGGCCCGGCGGCGGAATCCGCCCGGCGCGGTCCGAACAGGGCGGAATACGCCATCACCGGTTCAGGGTTCACCCCACGTCGCCGACTTCAGCGAGCCCGACTGCCGCCGGCCCCCACGTCGGCCCTAGGGTTCAGGCGACGGTCCGACCCCCGAACCGTGAGACGAGCCCGATGACCCGCCGACGCAGCCGCCGTGAACCATCCTCGACGAACCCGGGTCGCGCGCGCGGCCCCCGCCTGCTCATCGCCGCCCTGGCGATGGCTCTGATCGCCGCCGCCTGCGGCGGTGACGATTCGGCGACATCGGCTGGCGCGGACTCACCGGGCGACCGGGACGACGGCGGCCTCACGATCACCCCCGACGACCCGGACGCGGCACCCGATGTCGGCGCCGAGGACACGAGCGACGATCCACCCGCGCCCCGGATCGAGTTCACCTACTTCGACGGGACCGCCGGAACCCTCGACGACTTCGCCGGACAGCCACTCGTGGTCAACTTCTTCGCGTCGTGGTGCGCACCCTGCGTCGCGGAGATGCCGGACTTCCAGGCGGTCTTCGAGGAGGTCGGTGCCGAGGTGCCGTTCATCGGCTTCAACGTCCTGGACGATCCGGCCGACGCCGACGCCCTGGTCGAACGAACGGGCGTGCGCTACGCCCTCGCGCGCGACGACACGCAGGGCATCTTTCAGGCCTTCCGCGGCTTCGCCATGCCGACGACGGTCCTCGTCGACGCCGACGGCACCATCGCCACACGGTGGGCCGGACCACTCACCGCGGACCAGCTCCGTGAGCTGATCGCCGAGGAGTTCGGCGTGTGAAGTCCGCCGGTCCCTTCGCCGCACCGGGTGTTCGCTGATGGAGCAGATCGGGCTCGCGACCCTGCTGTCCCTCGCCATCTCCCAGGGCGTCGTGGCGGCGTTCAACCCCTGCGGGTTCGCGATGTTGCCGGCCTACCTCTCGTACTTCCTCGGCCTCGAGTCCGACGACGAGACGAACCCGGCTCGCAACATCATCCGTGGTCTGGTCGTCGGGCTGACACTGACCGCGGGATTCCTCGTGTTCTTCGGTTCCATCGGTGTGGTCGCGTCCACGATCGTCAGCCGTTCCGCGATCGAGAGCAGGATCGCCTGGGCGACCCTCGTACTCGGCGCTGCGATGGTGCCGCTCGGCATCTCGATGTTGGCGGGCTACGAGCCGAAGCTCATGTTGCCCCGGCTGGACAAGGGCGGCCGTACCCGCGACCTGCCTTCGGTGTTCCTGTTCGGCGTGTCCTATGCGGTGGTCTCCCTGGGATGTACGGCCGCGATCTTCTTCGGGACGGTCGTCACCTCCTTCACCAGCCGCAGCGTGGTGGACGGGACACTCGTCTTCCTGGCCTACGGGGCCGGGATGAGCCTCGTCATCATGGTGCTCACCCTGGGCATGTCGATGGCCCGCACCGAGATCGCCACGTTCCTGCGCAGATTCCTTCCGTACGTGAACCGCGTGTCGGGGGGTTTCCTCGTCCTCGCCGGTGTCTTCCTGGTGGTCTTCGGCTGGTGGGAGATCCAGACACTACGCGGGAACATCTCGACGAATCCCCTGGTGCGCGAGTCGCTCGAGTTCCAGTCGACACTTCAGAACTGGGCCAGCGACGTCGGCCCGACGAAGATCGCCGTGGCAGCGTCGTTCATCCTCGCCGGCTTCGTCGTATGGGCCGTCCGCCCGATCCTCGATCCTCTCCAGGGTCGCGTCGTGAGCTGGGGCGTCTTCGCACTGTGGGCGCTCGTCGAGTCCGTGAACTACCGGTTCGAGCTGTTCATCCTGCCGGTCGCCCGCACCGCTGTCGACGTCCCCGAGCGGATGGGGAACTGGTTCACCGACCCGTTGCGCTGGCCCGCGCTCTTCGAGGTGCTCGCGGCGGTGATCGTGGCGGTGTTCGTCACGTTCCGTGCCCGACGCAGACTCGGTGCCCGGCGGTACCGCCCGCCGGTCACGCCTCAGGGTGCGAGCCGCTCGAGCACCCAGGAGCCGTCCACCAACCGGTAGCGCAGACGGTCATGGAGCCTGTCGGGTCGCCCCTGCCAGAACTCGACGACGCTCGGAGCCACCCGGAGTCCGCCCCACCACGGCGGCCGGGGCACGGCACCACCTGCAAAGTGCCGCTTCATCTCCGCCACCCGGCTCTCGAGATGGGTGCGTCCGCCGATGACCTCGCTCTGGTCCGACGCCCAGGCGCCGATCTGACTCCCTCGCGGACGTGTCACCCAGTAGGCGTCGGACTCCGTCGGGTCCAGGCGGCTGACGATTCCACCCACCCTCACCTGGCGACGAATCGACACCCAGGCGAAGAGCAGTTCCGCCCGGGGATTCGCCTCGACGGCGACGACCTTGGGACTGCGGTAGTTCGTGTGGAAGACGAAACCGCGCTCGTCGAAGTCCCGCAGCAGGACGAGCCGGGCAGACGGCGTCGCCTCGGCGTCGGCTACCGCGACCACCACCGCCTCACGGTCGGGATAGCCGATCCGGGCGAGATCGTCGTACCAACGACCGAACTGGGTCACGGGATCACCCGCCGCGTCAGCCTCATCGAGGCCCTGGCGCATGTTGAGGTCCCGGAACGCGTCGAGTTCCATCCCCACCAGTGTGGTGCCCGTGTGTGTGCGACGAGGCGATGGCCGTGCGCCTGCCGAGGTCCGGGTACGGTCGGGCGCCGTGGCAGGTGGCGCGTCGGGCAGCAGACGGGAGGTCGGCGCCATGGTCGCGAGGTCCACGGCTCCCGCATGGATCGCTCTGGGCGGACTGGCCGGAGCGGGGACGCGCTGGGTGATCGTCGAAGCGGCCCCGGACAGTGAGATGCCCTGGGCGGTGCTCGCCGTCAACCTCGCGGGGAGCCTCCTACTCGGTGCTGTCATCGCCGCGTGGGTGGCCCGACCCACCGGCGAGGGGCCCCATCTGAGACTCGCCGTGACCACAGGCTTCTGTGGGGCCCTGACGACGTTCTCGACCCTCGCTGTAGACCTCGCCGACCGCATCCGGTCCGACGAATGGGGAACCGCGCTGATCTGGGGGCTCGGATCGATCGCTGCCGGGGTTGCGGCCGCGATCGTCGGGGCAGCCGCGACTCGCGCCGTGCCCGCGTTGCGGCGCGAACCGCCCGCCACGGCGGGACCGGCGACATGACCGCCATCGGATTCGTGGCCCTCGCGATCGTCGGGACGCTCGCACGGGCGGGCGCGGTCCACTCGCTGAACCGACCGACGTGGCCCACCGGGACGCTGCTCGTGAACACGCTCGGGGCCGGTCTCCTCGGTACCCTCGCCGCGACGTCGAGCGCCACGATGACCGCCGTCGGGGTTGGCGGCCTGGGCGCGTTCACCACGTTCTCGACGGTCGCGCAGGAGATCGCCGTGATGGCGCGCACCGGCAGGGTGGTACGTGGGATTCTCTACGGCTGCGTCACACTCGTAGCCGGCACGGCGGCCGCTGTCCTCGGCCTGGAGATCGCCTGAGCCCACCCGGCGACGGGCCCGGAACCGGGGCGTCAGCCTGCGGCAGCGACCTCGATGACCTCGATGCCGCCCATGTAGGGATGCAGGCACTCGGGAACAGCGATGGAGCCGTCGCTACGACGGTGTGTCTCGGTCAGCGCCGCCCACACACGCGGCACGGCGAGAGCCGAGCCGTTCAAGGTGTGCACGATGGCCGTCCCGGAGCCTTCCGTCGGCCGGTAGCGGATGTTGGCCCGACGGGCCTGGTAGTCGCTGAACCACGACACCGAGGAGACTTCGAGCCAGCGGTCAGCCCCGGGGGCGAAGACCTCCACGTCCCAGGTGCGTGCCGCCGAGTTCCCGAGATCGCCGGTGCAGATGTCGACGATGCGGTACGCGAGCCCGAGATCGGCGATGAGCGACTCCGCCCGGGCCAGGAGGTCGGCATGCACATCGGCGGCCTGGTCGGGAGTCGTGTAGGCGAGGATCTCCACCTTGTCGAACTCGTGGACGCGCAACAGACCCCGGGTGTCACGACCGGCGGACCCGGCCTCGCGTCGGAAACAGGAGGTGTGCGCCATCAGGCGCGTCGGCAGGTCGGCCTCGGCGAGGATCTCATCGCCGGCGAGCGAGGTGAGCGGGACCTCGGCCGTCGGGATGGCCCACAGGTCGTCGCGCTCCGCGTGGTAGGCGTCATCGGCGAACTTGGGAAGGTGCCCGGTGGACACCATCGTCTCGGTACGCACGAGCGTCGGTGGGCGGATCTCCTCGAAGACGTCACCGTTGCGATCCAGCGCGAGCTGGACGAGGGCCCGCGCCAACCGGGCGCCCAGACCCCGGTACATGACGAACATCGCGCCGGACATCTTCGTCGCACGCTCGACGTCGAGCAGTCCACCGGCGACGGCGAAGTCCCAGTGTGGGACCTTCTGATGTTCTCCGTAGCCGGCCGGGTCGAACCCCTCCGTGCGGAGGATCACGTTGTCCTCGGCCGACGTCCCCATCGGGCAGTCCGCCGACGGGATGTTGCCGACCCGCAGCAGGGCATCGCGCACGATGGCGTCGATCCTCTCGGCCTCCGCGTCGAGCGCCTTCTCCCTCTCACCGAGTTCGCGACTCTGCTCGGTCAGAGTGGCCGCCTCATCCCCACGACCGTCGCGGTGCAGGCCCCCGATCTGCTTCGACAGTGCCTTGACGCGACTGCGGAGGTCGTCACGCTCGGCGGCGACACGCCTCCGGTTCTCGTCGAGTTCGGCGATCTCGTCGAGGGCCGAAGTGTCCTCACCGCGACTGGCGATGGCCGCCTTCACGCCGTCGAGGTCACTGCGCAGAAGTCTCACGTCGAGCATGAGGGAGGACCGTAGCGGCGGTGAACCCGCCGCCGACACCGGACCAGGTCAGTGGGACTCTGTCGACTTGCGACGCTCGAAGCCGGGGGTCTGCGGGATCTGCGGGTCGCCATAGGAGATGACCGGGAAGCCATCGGAGATCGGAGCCGGGCGACCGAACAGGAAGCCCTGGCCGTACCGTGCGCCGAGTATCCGCAGCTGATCGACCTGGCGGGGCGTCTCGATCCCCTCCGCGACCACCTCGGCGCCCACCCGGCGGGACAGGTCAATGACGGCCTCGGCCATCGCTCCGTCGTCGCCGTGCTCCAGGGGACCGACCAGCGAACGGTCGATCTTGATGATCTCAGGCGTGAAGCGGTGCAGGTACTGCAGCGACGAGTAGCCCGTCCCGAAGTCGTCGATGGCCACGCGGAACCCACGGCGTCGGAACTCGGCGATGTGTTGGCGGGTGCGGGGCTCGTCGGGTAGCAGGACCGTCTCGGTCACCTCGAGAACGATCGCCTTGGGATCCAGGCCCGACTCCACGACGATCCGCGACATCGCGTTGACGACGTCGGGTTCCACCAGCTGACGGCCCGAGACGTTGACCGAGAGGTAGGGGGTGTGCCCCTCTGCGTGCCAACGAGCGACGTCGCGACAGGCTCTCTCCAGGACCCACAGGCCGATCGGGACGATGAGACCCGTCTCCTCGGCGAGGGGGATGAACGCACCCGGACTTATCCAACCGCGGGTGGGGTGCTGCCAGCGCAGCAGCGCCTCGACACCGCACACCGCTGTGGACTTGAGGTCGACGATCGGTTGGTAGTGCAGCTCGAGTTGGTCCGCGTCGATGGCCCGGCCGAGCGCGGTGCGCAGCTCGAGGCGTTCGAGGGCCCGGTCCTGCATGTGCTGCTCGAAGATCTCGTGACGACCCTTGCCCGCCTCCTTGGCCCGGTACATCGCGACGTCAGCGGCACGCAGGAGGTCGGACGCCTCCGACGTGCGGTCCTCGTCGACGGCGATCCCGATGGATGCCGTGATGTCGAGGGACCGTCCATCGACGGCTAGCGGCTCGGAGATCCTCGCGAGGAGGCGGTCGGCGATGGCATCGATCTCGGACTCGCCGTACACGCCGGTCAGAAGGACCGCGAACTCGTCGCCACCGAATCGCGCCGCCATGTCACCGAGACGCAGGCTCGACTGGAGTCGGGCTGCGATGCTCCCCAGCACCACGTCACCGACGACGTGGCCGAGGCTGTCGTTGACGTCCTTGAACTCGTCGAGGTCGATGAAGAGGGCAGCGACGAGACCCGAGTAGGCCTCGTTGCGCAGGGCCTCTTCCAGTCGCTCGGTGAACAGTGTCCTGTTGGCGAGGCCGGTGAGCTCGTCGTGGTGGGCCTTGTGGCGCAGGTCCTGTTCGAGTTGGCGGCGCACGGTCACGTCGCGGATGTTGAGCACGACCCCGTCGACCGCGGGGTCGTTGCGCAGGTCGGTCACCGTCACGTCGAGGATCCGTACGAGGCCGTCGCGCGCCGTCGTCTGCACCTCGACGTCGAGGCGACCGGTCAACCCGAGGCGGACGGCGTTGGAGAGGCGGTGGGTGGCCGGACCCTCGTCGAGAACGTCGAAGAGGTCTGCGCCGGTCACGTCGGCGGCGCTGTAGCCGAGGACCTCCTCGATGGCCGGGCTGACATAGGTGATGACGCCCTGGGTATCGGTCACGCAGACGACGTCACCGGTGTGCTGGACGAGCGACCGGAACCGGGCCTCGCTGCGTTCGATCTGCTGCTCCGCGCGCCGTTGCTCAGTCACGTCCCGAGCCGTGACGACGACGCCGCCGACATCGGCGGTCGCACTGCGGTCCCGACACGTCACCTCGAACCAGCGGTCGTCGGATGTGGCATCCGTGCGCAGGCGGGCTTCGACCATCTCCTGGTCGCGGTGCCGCGCCAGCAGGCGTTCGACCGCGCGTCGTTCCTCCGGGTGAACCAGATCCAGGACGACCCGCCCGATGATCTCGTTGTCCGGGCGGCCGATGAGGCGCCGACACGATGGCGAGATGAACGAGATCCGGTGGTCCCCGTCGAGGACCATCAAGACGTCGGATGACTGCTCCACGAGCGCACGGAGTCGTCGGTCACTGCGTCGCCGGTGCCGCTCCTCGCGGGTCGACAGCGACTCGAGGGCGAGGCGGCCGACCTCGGCGAGTGAGAACAGTGCGTCCCGCGACATCGGCGGGAGCGAGGTGGTACTCACAACGAGGAGCCGGTGGCCCTCGCCGTCGAGTGGCGCGGCGAGGACGTCCTCGTTCGCGGCGGGCCCGACCTCTTCGAAGTGGACCGACTCGCGGACTTCGGCGGGCAGGGACGCGGGGCGACTCTGCTCGGACCTGACGATGGCGGATCGCCGGTCCCGTACGAGGGTGGTGAACGTGCCGTCAGGTCGGTCGTTGTCGATGATGGCGACGCTCGCCACCGGCCGCGCGGGAACGAGGCCGAGCGCGGCCCGGCACAGTACGTCATCGGCTTCAGCCGGGGTGTTCACGTTCACCAGGGCGGCGCTGGCATCTCGCAGGACCCGCTCACGATCGGCCATGTTCTGCTGGCCGCGCACGAGGCCGATCGTGCGGACGACGACGAGCACGAAGAGCAAACCCGACCAGACGGCCACGACGATCTCGTTGGCGTCGGTCCAGTCCAGCGCCGCGGCCACGAGCATGAGAGGGCCGCTCACGAGAACAGCGGAGAACAAGACGATGCGTCGCGACGTGAGGCGGCGCGGCCTGAAGTCCGGTTCGGAGGTGAGGCGCGCCGCTCCCGGGTGCGTGATCGCCGCCGCGGCGAAAACGAAGGCGAACGGGGCGATGGTGAACGCTGCGTCGAGGGCCTGGTCGTAGCCCGCCGCGTCGAGGCGCAGGAAGACGTCGTTGGAGATCAGGATCGCTCCGGCGACGGCGAGGAGGTAGTACGACTGGTTACGTTCGCCCGGCCCGAAGGACAACCGGGCCGTGACGAAGACGAGGACGCCGACGAGCAGGAGGTAGAAGGCGGTGCCCGCGCGTTCGTAGATCACCACCGACGAGTCGGTGAAGTACTGGGGCATCACGACGGTCGCGAGCGGGAACAGAGCGAGCCCGGTGACCAGTGCGGCATCGACGCCGGCGTCGATGCTGGGCGTCTTCGTACGCGCCCTCAGGAAACACACCCCACCGGCGGCGATGAGACCGTAACCCACGAAGACGACGGGGTCCGCGGGAGACGGGTAGGGGTACCTCTCGTCGACGATGGCACCGTGGACGACGCGGATGAGCGCGGACAGGGTGGTGACGAGGCCGCCGGCAGCGACGACCATCCACGGGCGGGTCTGGAGTGCCGCGGTGCGGCGCAGCGCCGTCACGATCACGACGACGAAGCCGACCACCACGAGACCTCGTGCGAGCGCGGCGAACACTCCTCCCGCCACGCCGATGAGCGCGGCGGCCGTGCCCCCTGCGAGCACCCAGCGCCAGGTAGTTGTCTTCACGACCGTGTCAGGATCGGCACGCGCGGGTCCGATCATGAGGATGGCGGTTGCGTGACTGTGCCACAGCCGACCCCGGACTCCGTCAGCCCTCGGTGCGGTCGGCGCGGGCGGCAGCGGGCGCATCCGACCTCGTGAGGTCGATGACCATTCCCGTCTGGAAGAAGTCCCACACCTCCGGTTCGTGGCGGCGGACGTGGGTCATTCCCGGAACGAGGTCGATGCGGATGGGTGTCCGCTCAGCGCCGAAGTAGGGGCCCGGGTCCCCGATGACGTCGAGTGGGATGCGCATCACCCGGTGGAGGATGCGCAGGAGCGCCGGTTCCACCGCAGCGACCCAGACGTCGTGGCGGCGGCCGGAGCCCAATGAGTGGTGGAGCATCGCCCGGTACAAGCCGGCGGATACGCCGAACGACGGATAGGGGGCGGTGGGATCCGTTGCGAGGGAGGCGACCTCGGCGATCCGGTCGAGGCCCACCGTACGGACCATCTCCCGCGAGGGCGGATCGAGGTGGAAGGTGTTCAGGGTCGGCGGGACGACCAACTCGCCTGGAATGAGACGCGCCGAGCCGATGATCTCACCGCCGCCGGTGACCGCGACGAAGTAGGTGGCGATCTCGACGTAGTCGTCGACGAGCATGGCCCCCGGCTCCATGCCCGTGACGAAACCACGCGACCGGTAGACGGCGGCCTGCAGGCGGCGACCACGGTCGCGTTCAGCCGCGTCAGCTGCAGGACGGAACGTGACGTCACTGAGTTCCGGTGGCCTCATCGGTCCCATCCCGCTGGTCATCCCTACTCAGAGTGACGTAGGGGCTGCCGGTCGACAGCACTGGGAGACGATATAGGTCGTTCGACATGAGCCGCAAGGCCCACTATTCCCCCGGCTCCCCCAGTAGCAACACGAACAACACCGACGTGGACGAACTGCCACGCAGCGTAGCTAGCTGACTACATGGCATCGAACAGGACCGGCGACCGGCACCCTCGCCGATCACCCGTCGCCGGTTGCCCGCCCCTGCTCGACGGGCGCAGGGCCCGACTCGCGGAACGCCCGCTCCACCTCGTCGAACGTCAGCGCGTCCGATCCGGTCCGCTCTGGGGGCGGAGATGACCCGGTTGAGTCCGCCGACTCGCCCACCGCCGCACCGGACGCGACCGTCCGTCCCGGTCGCCGCGGCGCTTCGTGCTGCTTCGCCCAGCGGAAGAACAAGATGGCGATGATGGTCCACAGGAACAACCCACCGACCACCTTCATGATCAGCCCGGCGGTCTGCTGGTCTGTCTGGATCGACACTCCCCACAGGCGGACGTCGTGATCATAGGAGTCGTACAGAGCGCCCTCGGCGAAGGTGAGGAACCCTGCGGGCACGGTCGGGATGATCGACATCGTGAACAGGAAGATCATCTGCCCGGGCAGGCTGAGTCGGAGCTCCGGTAGAGGCCCGGCCACGGGGATCCACATCAGCATGGCCACAGCGAACGCCGCGAGATGGACGAAGTAGTGGAAAGGGCCGTTCTCGACGGAGGTGTTGACCACCCACGGCAGGTGCGTGAGCGCGATCACCGCGTTGAACAGGACTCCCGCGACGACCGGGTGCGCCAGCCGCCTGACCCAGACACCGGACTCACCGTCCTCGCTGACGACGAGGCGGGCCAGCCACGTCGGGGTCGCGAGGAGGAACAGGGGCGGCACGACGAAGGTGATCAGCAGGTGCTGGATCATGTGCACCGAGTAGAGGTACTCCTCGGCGATGTCGTGGACAGGCCACGCGGACGCGATGTAGAGCGCCGCGAGGGCCGCGACGAAGTAGCGCTTCTGGGCGGTGGTGACCGCCGGGGTGCCCGCCGGCACGGCGTGGGGCGCGATCACCTTCACGACATACCAGCCGATCCCGATCGCGGCGGCGACGATCAGCCACACCTCGGGGTGGAGCTCGAACTCCCAGACGTCGACGTCGGCAGCGAGCAGGGCGGTCACGTCAGGTGGGCCAGACCCGGAACGCCGTCAACATCCCCAGGTACACGAGCAACGAGAGACTCAGCCCCATGACGAAGAGGTTGCGCAGGATCGGCTTGTCGAACTTGAGGTGCATGAACCATGCACCGACGTAGACGAACTTCAGCACCATCAACACGACCAGGATCACCCGCAGCGCGTTCGTGCCGAGATTGTGAACCGACTCGAAGTACGTGAAGACCTCGATGGCCGTGAGGACACCCAGGATCAGTGCGATACGCGCGTAGTCCCAGTCCGAGGGATGCGCGTGGCCGTCCTCGTGGCTTTCAGCGTGCTCGACGTCGGTGGCGGTCATTTCGTTTCCTGCCTGGTGGTGTTCGGACTGGGTGGCGGGATCAGGGGAACAGGTAGATGAGCGTGAAGATGACGATCCAGACGATGTCGACGAAGTGCCAGTACAAGCCGACGATCTCGACCGTTTCGGCGTTCTGCTGACCGAGTCGGCCCTGGTTGGACAGCACGAGCAGCGACATCAACATGATGATGCCGATGATCACGTGGGCGCCGTGGAACCCGGTGAGGGTGAAGAAGCTCGAGCTGAAGATGTTGGTGGTGTAGCCGAGGCCTTCTTCGTAGAAGACGGTGAACTCGTAGACCTGGCTGGCAACGAAGGCCCCGCCGAGGATCGCGGTGGTGGCGACCCAGATACGGAACCGCTCGAGGTCGCCCCGTGTGATGTTCGACACCGCCAGCACCATCGTGAGCGAACTCATGAGCAGGACGAACGACGAGACCGACGTGAACGGGATGTCGAAGACGTCCTCGGGTCCCAGTTCACCTTCGGGTAGGCGGGACTTGTTGAGAATGTAGGTCGAAATCAGGGCGCCGAAGAGCAGGCACTCCGAGCCGAGGAACAACCACATGGCCAACTTCGTGTTGGACATGCCGGTGGTCGTGGGCGGATGATCGTCGTGGTGATCGGTCGCCGCTGCGGGCGCCGAGATCGTCGCGTCAGCCAACGGGAGCGCCCTCCTCGGTGGTCGAGGCCTCGTCGAGCGCCGCCGTCACGTCGCCGTCGGGATCGCCGTCGGGGCCACCATGACCATCGCCGCCGTGGCCCCCATGGGGCACATCCGGATCGTCGACGGGCTCGAGCGCCCAACCGAACAGCGACGCGACGATGAGCAGGCCCGCCGGGACGAGCAGCCACAGCGAGTACATCAGGGCGTACGCGAGAACCGGGAGCGCTCCGGCGAGGACGAGCGGCCAGTACGACGGCGACGGCAGATGAACGTCGGTCCTGTCACCCTTCTGGGCGATCTCGGCCGCCGAGGCCAGGCGGACGACCTTGCCGTTCTCGTCGTACCCGTACTTGCGGTGCCACCAGTCGTCCTGGTGCTCCACCGTCGGGATCGTGTCGAAGTTGTGGACCGGGGTCGGCGACGCGACGCTCCATTCGAGGCTGCGCGCGTCCCATGGGTCCGGTCCCGGCGGCGGCGACGTCTTCGCCTTCTTGCGGCTGTAGAGGATGTTGATCACGAAGAAGACGACGCTGAGGGCGATGACGAACGACCCGATCGAGACCAACAGGTTGAGCGCCCCGAAACCATCCTCGGCCGAGTATGTGTGGTAGCGCCGCGCCATTCCCTGCAGGCCCAGGATGTGCATCGGGAAGAAGGTCAGGTTGAAGCCGATCAGCATGGTCCAGAAGTTGGCCTTGCCGAGCTTCTCGTTCAACATGTGGCCGAACATCTTGGGCCACCAGAAGTACAGGCCGCCGAAGAGCCCGAGGATGATGCCGCCGAAGATCACGTAATGGAAGTGGGCGACGATGTAGTAGGTGTCGGTCTGCTGGGTGTCCGCCGGAGCGACCGCGTGGGTCACGCCCGACAAGCCGCCGATCGTGAACATGGCCACGACAGACGAAGCGAACAGCATCGCCGTGGTGAAGCGGAGGCGACCACCCCACATCGTCGCGACCCAGTTGAGCACCTTCACGCCGGTGGGCACCGCGATGAACATCGTCGAGAGGCTGAACGCGGCCACCGACACCGGGCCGATGCCCGACGTGAACATGTGGTGGGCCCACACGCCCCAGCCCATGAAGCCGATGACGATGCCGGAGAACACCATGAACGGGTAACCGAAGATCGGCTTTCGGCTGAAGGTCGGGATGATCTCGGAGATCACGCCGAAGGCGGGAAGGATGAGGATGTAGACCTCGGGGTGACCGAAGATCCAGAAGAGGTGCTGCCACAGCAGCGGATCGGCGCCGGCGGCGACGTTGAAGAAGTTGGCGTCGTAGAGGCGGTCGAAGGTCAAGAAGAACAGCGCCACCGCGATGACCGGCATGGCGAACAGCAGCAGGAACTGCACGACGAGCATCATCCACGTGAAGATCGGCATCTTGAACATGGACATGCCGGGCGCCCGCATGTTGAGCACCGTCGTGATCAGGTTGACCGCCGAGACGAGCGATGCGATACCGAGGATCTGGAGTCCCAGCGCGTAGAACGTCATTCCGTCGCTCGGCGAGAACGCGACGCCCGTGTTCGGCGCGTACGCGAACCAGCCACCGTCGGGCGCCCCGCCGAGGAACCACGACGAGTTGAGGAACAGCGCGCCGAACAGGAAGCACCAGAAACTGAAGGCGTTGAGACGCGGGAAGGCGACGTCACGCGCACCGATCTGCAACGGCAACAGGTAGTTGGCGAAGGCGGCACCGAGTGGGATGCCCACAAGGAACAGCATCGTGACGCCGTGCATGGTGAACAGCTGGTTGTACAGGTCCTCCGAGACGATACGACCCTCGGGACGGGCGAGCTGGAGGCGGATGATCAGGGCCTGGATGCCGCCCACGACGAAGAAGAAGATCGACACGGCGCCGTACATGATGCCGATGCGCTTGTGGTCGACGGTGAACAGCCAGCTGCGCCAACCCTTGTCCCCGTGGGGCCGGGTGAGCGCGCCCATCGGGCGTTCGACCGTGGCGACCGTGTCGCCGGTCGTCAGCTGGAGGGGTTCTTCGGTGATCGCCATCAGGCGTCTCTCCGGTGCATCTGCGGGGCTCCCAGGTACCAGTTCATGGTCAGTCGAGGCTCGTGAGGAAGGCGATCAGGTTGGTGATGTCGTCGGGCGTCAGGTTGGTGAACGCCGGCATGCCGCGCCCGTCCTGCCAACGGTTGGCCTTCTCGGCGGGAGCGTTGCGCAACCACGCCGTGAGCTGGCCGACGTCGACGTCGCCCTCGGCCGCCACGTCGAGGTAGTCGCTCCCCTCGGCCCGGTCCACGTAGAGGTCGAAGATCGATCCCGCGTAGGTGGTCCGGCTGGCGAAGTGGGTGAGGTTCGGCGCCGCGCCCGAGAGCAGTGCCGGGCTGATCTGGTTGGGCCCGTCGTAGATGTCCCAGTCGTCGATCTCGCCGTCGAGGTTCGTGTCGGTCAGTCCGGTGATGACGTGGCACTGGGCGCAGTTGGCCTGGTAGATCTGCCAACCGGCGTCCTCGGGTGTTCCGACTTCGGGGACGGTGGCGGGCAGGATCTGGTTCTCCGCCCACGCGTCCCAGTCCTCGGGGGAGAGGGCGATGGTGAACATGCGCATGTACGCGTGCGAGAGTCCACAGAACTCGGTGCAGACGCCCTTGTAGCGGCCCGGGTCGTCGGCCTCGATCGTCCAGGGCGAGGTCCCCAGGGGGAGCGCGTCGCGCTTGCCGTTGAGCTGGGGGATCCACCACGAGTGGATGACGTCGCGGCTGGTGACCACCAGCGGAACCTGCTGGCCGGCGGGGATGACGAGCTCGTTCGCGTTGACGAAGTCCGGCGGCGTGTCGGTATCGCCGTCGAGGTGGTACTGGTACTCCCACCACCACTGCTGGCCGACGATGGTCACCCGCAGGTCCCCTTCGTCCGCGCTGACGTCGTTCAGTTTGAAGATCCCGATGAGCGTGAACACGGCGACGACCGAGAGGATCACCGTGGGAATCACCGTCCAGCCGATCTCCAGCGTGGTGTTGCCATGGACCTGCTCGGGGAACTCGTCGTCGCCGTAGAGGCCCGTCGGGTCGGCATCGGTGCCGTTGGCCAGGGCAGCGGCCTCGGCGTCCTTGGCGGAGACCCGGTTGCGCCAGGCCGTGAACAGGATCGCACCGGAGACCAGAATCAGGACGATGATCGCGATGCCGAACACGGGCAGGATCACGCTGTTGATATCGCGGGCTGCCGGACCCTGATCATCGAAGGTGTCGAGGGGCTTGTTGCCGCAGGCCGTGGCCAGAAGGGCGACGGTCGCCACGAGGGCAGCGGTCCGGCCGATGGGACGTCGACGGGGAGGCACATCCGCAGTGTGGACCTCGTCAACCCGGTGCGCCAAGTCGGCAGACGCCGCGCGATGACGCGAGGACGCGTTGCTCACGACTCGTCCTCCACGGTGCCGACGAGATCGGCCACCCCGACGGCCGCCGCATCCTCTTCGATCTCCTCGGAATGCTCCTCGTCGTGGTGCTCTTCGATGTCGCGGATGCCCACGACTGCGCCGACGATGCCGCCGACGACAGAGGCCACGACGATGAGGGCCACCGCACCGCCGATGATCGGCCGGCTGAGCTTGGGCATCGCCGCCAGCGCTATGGCACCGACGAAGACGACCGTCGCGACACCCGTCAGGACCCACACGGCTGCGGCCTTGCTCACGGCGAGCATGACCTGCGATCCGCCCAGCACGACGACGGCGATCGCAGCGGCCCCCAGCACCGGGACCTCGATCGGACGGGCCACGCGGCCCCGAATCTCGGCGTTGGTGGCGGGGTCGCCGGTGGCCCGGTCGGCCCAGGTGGACAGGATCAACTCCAGGGCGACCACGCCCAGCAGGATCACACCGATGACGAAGATGGCCGCGTGGGTGACGAGACCGATGATCGTGACACCGACGGCGAGAGCGCCGATCAGGGGCCAGGCGTCCGGGCGGGTGGGGGCCTGGGCCGGAGGTACGCCGTCGGTCTGCATGACCTCGGCGACGGCGTCGGGGTCCGCGTCACGGCAGTAGGCGAGGACCAGCGCGACGACACCGCCGGAGATGGCGAGGAGCCAGAGGATGACGTAGCCCGTGTGATCGCCGACGCCGCCCTGCCAACCGAGGCTGATGGCGCCCTTCCACGCCTGGCGGTCGACCACGCCGAGGTAGTTCCCCGCCGTCGTGTCACCGCTCGCGACGCCGTAGATGATGGCGGCGACCACGGCGATCGCCGTGAAGCCGAAGAAGAGTTTGAATCCGTGAGTCAACATGGCAGCTACTTGGTTATGAAGATCGCCACCCAGACGATCATGTAGACGAAGACCATCACGTACCAGTACAGCGACGCCGCGGCCATGCCGTCGACGTGGGACCGGAGGTCTCCACCGGCCAGGGCCCGGAACGACATGGTCGCGAGCAGGGTGAGTGCGACCACGAGGATCAACAGGAACGTGCCTGTCACGGCGTAGATGAGAACCGGAGCGGTGCTGACGCCACCTGCGTCGATCTCGAGTCCGAGTTGCTTGTAGAGGAACACGAACTGGTTGATCACGGCCACGCCGAACAGGGCCGTCACCGAGGTTGCGATGAGCGTGTGGGGTCGGTCGTCGCGTGCTGCGGAGTACACGGCCCACTGCATCGTCACCACCGACAACAGCAGCGTCCAGGCGATGACCGACGGAGCGGTGAGCTCCACCGTCACCGACGACGGGATCCAGCTGCCTCCGGGATTGTCACGCAGGAAGTCGGCCCGCTCGGAGAGGTAGACCCCCAGCATCCCCGCGAAGAACATGATGGTGGCGCCCGAACCGAGCGCAGTGGCGACGAGCAGCGTCCGTCGACGGGGCAGAATCGGGGCGAGGAATCGACCCGGCGGCGGAGCGGTCGTGCCCGGGTCCATCGTGGCGGTGGCCATCAGGCGTCCTCCCCGTCGGTCGCGTCCCCGGCGGGCGGATCGAGAAGCGGCGCCTCGCTCCGTACCACCGGAGCCGCTGCGAAGTTGCCCGGCGGCGGCGGGTTGGTGGTGGACCACTCGAGAGTGACACCACCGAGGTCGTCGGCATCGTCGCCGTCGCCCGCTCCGGGCACGGCGATGGCACCGAGTACGTCGAGAGCGACCAGGGCGAGTCCGGCGAACACCACGAAGGCGCCGATCATCGAGATCGCGTTGAGGATCTCGACGCCGTCACGGAAGTCTCCGAGGAGCGGGAATCCCGCCGCGAGCGGATCGGGCTGGTCCATGAACCCGGTGATCACATCGGGCACCACGAGTGCGAGTGTCCCCACGAGGATCAGCAGCGCCGCGAGACCGCCCACGAGCGGGTTGAGGCGGCGGCCGAAGAGTTTGGGTGCCCAGTGGTACAGGCCGGCGACCGCACCGATGAACCCGGCGAGCACGACGACGTTCAGCAGCCCCGACTCGATGGCCGAGCCCCGCAGGTCCTCGAACGGGTCGAGGAAGTCGTCGAGATCGGCCTGCCAACTCTGTGTGTCGGCGCCGAACTCCCGCAGGAAGCCCAGCAGTCCGCCGAGCACCTTCACGACACCGACCGCTACCGCTGCCAGCACGGCGAGGACGGTCGCGACAGCGAACCCGAGTTGGGGCGAGGGGGTGGGCCGGCCGCCCGCGTCACGGGCGAGCGTGGCCCAACCGCCGAGGAGAACGAGCACCGGCAGAGCGATGGCGACTCCGGCCACGACGTACGGCGGCGTGGTGTCGGCGGTGGGGTTGAAGAACGTCTGCGCGTAGGCGCCGAAGCTGAGCACGCCCACCGCACCGATCGCTCCCTGCATCACGAAGTGCAGCGGCTGGCGGGCCCGGAAGGCCGAGACGAACACCTCACCGATGACGCCCAGCGCCGGGATCAGGTAGGCGAACACCTGCGGCTGGTCGAAGGCCCACTCGACCTGACCCCACAGGTTCTCGCCGTTGCCGTAGAGCGTGGGGCCCTCGCCCCGGATGTCGATCCAGGCGACGCCGAGATTGGCGAGAAGTACCGGCAGCGAGAGCACCCAGAGGCCACCGGCGACCACCATCGACCACGAGAACAGGGGCACCCGGTCCATCGTCATGCCCTCGGCCCGCTGGGTGAACACCGTGGTCACGATGACGGCCGCCGCCAGCAGAAGTGCGATCACCGTGGCGCCGAAGGCCAGCAGCGAGAGTTCGACCGCCTCGGGCTCGCCACCGGGGACGAGGCCCCCGTCGAGTGCCCAGGCGGTGATCAGGGTGCCGAGGCCGACCAGCCACGCCCAGAACGCAGCCGCCGCCGCCCGGGGGAACGCCACCGACGGCGAACCGATCTGCAGCGGAACGAGGTACGTGGCCAGGCCGATGAACAGCGGCACGACGAATCCGAACACGAGCAGAACCCGGTAGAGCGTCGAGAACTGGAGGTAGGCCTCGAGCCCTGCGAAGACGTCGACACCCGCGGTGTCGGTGCGCTCGATGCCGACGAGGGCGCCGAGGACGAGCGTGAATCCCCCGACCAGCAGCGACATGACGATCCAGAGCCGGCCGACGACCTTGTGATCACCCGTCGTGAGGACCGACACGAAGGCGTCGACCGGGTTGCGGGTAGGGGAGACCTCATCGTCCGGCCGTGTGGCCGGGTCGGTGGTCTCAGAGGTGGCGGTGTCGGTGGCAGTCATGCGTTCACGTTCTGTGCGACCACGCGGTCGGCTGCTTCGGAGATGCTACGCGGCGGAGGGCGTCGCCGTGGGACTCCCTCCGGCGGGGGACAGTACACAACGCCACGGGCCGATCCGCAATCCCGGGGCCCGACATCGGTCTCACAGTCCGGATCTCGCGACCTCGTCGACGGCCATCGCCGCGAAGAGGACGACCACGTAGGTGATCGACCAGCCGAACAGGCGCATCGCGTTCGCCTCGGTCGGAGAGCGCAGAACCAGCACGGCGTAGGCCAGGAACACGGCCCCGCTGACCAGCGCCGCCACGAGGTAGCCGATGCCGAGGCCGGCCACGGGACCGAACACGACGGACAGCCCGACGACGATGACGCTGTAGACGACGATGTTGATCCCGACGGCGCGCTCGGGAGCGACCGACGGCAGCATCGGCACCGACGCCGCCGAGTAGTCGTCGCGGTAACGGATGGCGAGCGCCCAGAAATGGGGCGGCGTCCAGAAGAAGATCACGGCGAACAGGACCAGCGGCGCCCAGGACAGATCGTTGGTCACGGCGGCCCACCCGACGAGCACGGGGACCGCCCCGGCCGCTCCCCCGATGACGATGTTCTGCGTGGAGCGGCGCTTCAGCCACAACGTGTACACGAACACGTAGAACGCGGTCGCGCTCACGGCGAGCACCGCGCTGAGGAGGTTGACGAAACCCCACAGCCACAGGAACGAGACGGCCTCGAGGCCGAGGGCGAACACCAGCGCCGCGGTCGGGGTCACCTCGCCCGTGACGAGCGGGCGGTTGCGGGTGCGGTGCATCACGGCGTCGATGTCGCGATCCACCACCATGTTGATGGCGTTGGCGCCGCCGGCGGCGAGCGTGCCGCCGATGACGGTGGCGATCATGAGCCACACCGAGGGGACGCCCTCTTCGGCGACGATCATCGTCGGCACGGTGGTGACGAGCAGCAGCTCGATGATCCGCGGCTTCGTCAGCGCGACATATGCCGCAACCCGTCGGCGGACACCGACGTTCGACTCGACTCCGATGACGGCCTCCACGTCCGTGCAGGGTACGACCGTCGGGGCCGGTTGACCAAAGCACGCGGGCAGGTACCGCGAGAGTTTCGACGATCGTCGCCCCGGTGTGCCCCACCGGAGCGGGCGGCCGTAGGATCGACGTCATGCGCCGGCGCATTTCTCCTGAGCGCTACCGCGCGATCACCGTGGTGGCACTCGTCGCCCTCGCCGTGATCATCGTCACCGGCGCGGCGGTCCGCCTGACCGGTTCGGGACTCGGTTGTTCGGACTGGCCGTCGTGCGAAGAGGACCAGTTCCACGCGGATCTCGAGTACCACGCGCTGATCGAGTTCGTGAACCGGCTCATCACCGGGATCGTGTCGATCGCGGTGATCGCCGCCGTGCTCGGGTCACTCGCCCGTCGGCCACGTCGCCGGGATCTGACGCTGTGGAGCCTCGGACTGGTCGCGGGGGTGCTCGGCCAGATCGTCCTGGGCGGACTCGTCGTGATCTACCACCTGACCCCGTGGCTCGTGATCTCACACTTCCTGTTGTCCATCGTCCTGATCTGGAACGCGGTGGTCCTGCACCACCGGTCGGGGATCCCCGACCATCTCGCCGACGGCGCCCACCGGCCCCGCGACGGGCACGGTCCCGCGCAGGTCCGCCTGGTCCGACTCACGAGCCTGCTCACGCTCGGGGCCGTCGTGACGGGGACGATCGTCACCGGCTCGGGTCCCCACGGGGGCGACGAGGACGTGGAACGGCTCGGGTTCGACGTGCCCGACGTCGCGCGCATCCACGGGTCGACGGTCGTCGCGCTCTGCCTGGTCGCCATCGGCCTCGCCGTCGTGTTGCGCCGTGAGGGCGCCTCGGCCGAACAGATCACGCGGTCGAACACCGTCCTCGCGGTCATCGTCGCCCAGGCTGCGATCGGCTACGTCCAGTACTTCAACGACGTCCCCGTGCTACTCGTCGGCTTCCACGTCGCCGGATCCGTCGCACTGGTGACGGTGGTCCTGCGTCTTCACCTCGCGGTGGCCGGCTTCGACCCCGGTGACGTCGACGGCCCCGACCCCGGTGACGCAGACGGCGACACCGCCGACACGACACCCGCCCCCGCGCTGCGATGAGTCCGGGTCCCTCGCCCAGCACCATCTCCGAGACGGACCTCGACGAAGAGGTCGACGTCGACCGACCGTGGATCGTCATCGTCTGGGACGACCCGATCAACCTCATGGACTACGTGACCTGGGTCTTCCAGAAGCTGTTCGGATACAGCCTGGCCAAGGCTCAGAAGCTCATGATGCAGGTCCACACCGAGGGGCGCGCGGTCGTCTCCGACGGCCCCCGGGAGAAGGCGGAGATGGACGTGCTGCGCCTCCAGGAACACGGCCTGTGGGCGTCCATGGAACGCGAATCGTGAGTCGACGCGACCCCATCTGGTTCACCGCGACGGGCTCGGGCACGGCGCGCCTGGACCTGAGTGACGACGAACGCGCCCTCCTCGGGAACCTCATGGACCAGACCCGGATGATGATCCTCGGTGAGGACCAGCGAGCGTGGCGTCTCTTCCCCGAGACCTACCCGCAGGACCCCGCCATGGAGGCGCGCCACCGTGAGCTCGTGGGCGACGACCTGCGGGACAACCGCCTTGCGGCGATCGAGACCATCACGTCGACCCTCGACGACGACGAGATCGACGCCGACACCCTCGACGAATGGGTCCGGGCCATCAACGCCACGAGACTCGTGATCGGCACCGTCCTGGACGTGGACGCCGACACCGATCCCGACGACTTCGTCGAGGGGAGCCCCGATCACATCCAACTCGCCGTGTACGACTACCTCACCCACATGCTCGCCGAGGGAATCCGCGCGCTCGGCGAACTCGGCGAAGACTGACTCGGCGGGTCCGAGGCCCGGACGCGAAGGAGGCGGCGCCGTGGCGCCGCCTCCCTGCAGTTCGGGTTCAGATGCGAGCGACGCTCAGGCGAGCGCCTCACAGATCGTGTTGGTCAGCAGGGCCGACACGACGTACGGGTCGGCGTTGGCGTTGGGACGCCGATCCTCGATGTAGCCCTTGCCGTCCTTGGCGACCTGCCAGGGGATGCGGATCGAGGCGCCGCGATCCGAGACGCCGTAGCTGAACTGGTCGAAGCGCTGGGTCTCGTGGGCGCCGGTCAGGCGATCCTCGATGCCGACGCCGTAGCCCGTGAGGTGCTCCTCGGGCTTGCCGAAGGCGCCCATGGCCTCGCACGCCTTGGTGATGTTCTCGTAGGGACCCTCGCGCATCGCCTTCGTGGAGAAGTTGGTGTGCATGCCGGCACCGTTCCAGTCGCCCTTCATGGGCTTGGCCTCGATGCTGACCTCCACCCCGTGATCCTCGGCGAGGCGGTAGAGGAGGTACCGGGCGACCCAGAGGTGGTCACCGACCGTGACGGTGTCGACCGGGCCGATCTGGAACTCCCACTGCCCGGGCATGACCTCGGCGTTGGTGCCCGAGATCGCGAGTCCGGCCTCGATGCAGGCCGTGGTGTGGTCCTCGATGAGGTCGCGGCCGTGGATCTTGAGCGCTCCGACACCGCAGTAGTAGGGACCCTGGGGGGCGGGGAAACCGTTGGGCGGGAATCCCGCGGGCCAACCGGTCTCCGGGTTGATGAGCGTGTATTCCTGCTCGAGGCCGAAGATCGGTTCCTGGTCGGCGTACTTCTCGAGGGCCGCGAGCGCTTTGGCACGGGTGTTGGAGGGGTGCGGTGACAGGTCGGCGGTGAGGAGCGTCTCGCACATCACGAGGATGTTGTCCCCACCGCGGATGGGATCGGGACACTGGAAGACCGGCTGCAGGACGACGTCGGAGTTGTCACCCGTCGCCTGGTTGGTGCTGGAGCCGTCGAAGCCCCAGATTCCCGGCTCGTCGCCGTCGGCGAGGATCTTCGTCTTGGAGCGGATCTCGGCGGTCGGCTCGGTGCCGTCGATCCACAGGTACTCAGCGCGGTAGGCCATGTCGTGTCTCTTCTCCTTCGCCCTCAGGGGGCGAACGTGGTGGGCCCGGACAGTTTGGGGGTACGACCGGCAGGCTTCCAAGACCGCGTTTCGCTCTTGTTGCCTGATTGTGAACGACATGTGAACGCTGTTCCGGGTCAGGGTCACCGCCGACGACCGGCGCGTTCAGCTCGCGCGACGGGCCAGTTCGGCAGCCACGCGCTCCACGGTGACCAGAGCCGAAGCCGAGTCTCCCGGGGTCGGAACCTGCGGGAAGACGATGGCCTCGTCGACGCCCGCGGCGCGCATCTCGCTGAGACGGTCGACCACCAGTGCGGCTTCGCCCACGGGAGTCAGGGCTGCGACGACGTCGTCGTCCACCAGCGCTGCCGCGGCCGCCCGATCCTGCGCGGCCCACAGGCGCTGAGCCTCTTCGATCCGGTCGAACACGCCGACGAACGACGGTGCATGGGTGGGTTGCACGGCGTACTGGACGATGAGGCGTCGCATCCGCTCGACGGCCGCCTCGGTGTGGTCACCGGCGTCACAGTTGAGGTAGGCGACGATCTCCACGTCGTCGGGGTCCCGGCCCGCCGCGGCGGCGGCGTCCCGGACGATCCCCACCCTGCGGGCGATCTCCGAGGGTGGGCAGAACGCGAGCACGACGCCGTCGGCGTGGCGGCCGGCCAGGCGGAGCCCGAGCGGGGTCATCGCCCCGAAGAACACCGGCATCGGAGCCGCGTCGGGAACCGTGACCCGGAAGGCGTCGACGTGCACGCGGGGACCGGGGTGGGCGATCCGCTCGCCTGCGACGACGGAGCGCAGGACCTCGGCGTACTCGACCAGGGTCTCGGCGGTGTCGGTGAACGCGCCGCCATGCCAGCGCTCCACGATGAAGCGGCTTCCCACGCCGATGCCCGCGACCACCCGACCCGGGGCCAGTCCGGCGAGGGTGGCGAAGCCCATGCCCGTGAGCGCAGCCGACCGCGTGAACACCGACACGACTCCGGCACCGAGACGCACGCTGTCGGTCGAGACGGCCACGGCGCCGAGCAGCGAGAAGATCTCCGGGCCCGCGATCTCGCCCGTCCACACCGTGGCGAAGCCCGTCTCCTCGGCGCGGACCGCCAGAGCGACCAGGTCGGCGACCCGGAACTCCTCCTGGATCGGAAGGGCGACACCGAAGCCGGGAAACAGTGGGCTCACGGAGGCGAACCCTACGGCGCCGCGCGTCGTCGCTGGTAACCTCTGTGCTCCCGGCCCCCATCGTCCAGCGGCCTAGGACGCCGCCCTTTCAAGGCGGTAACACGGGTTCGAATCCCGTTGGGGGTGCGCCGAACACACGCCAGGGGTGGGCCCGATGCGACGCGACAGACGCAGAGCGATGGCGGCCGTATTCGCCGTCATCATCGTGCTGGCCATGCTGGCGGCGGTGATCGCGCCGCTCATCGCCGCCACCGAGGAACTGATCGACGGCGACGTGGCGATCGAGCCCGTCGACAACGCCCGCTACGTGTCGCTGTTCGACGACGGGCCACTCGCGGGGACCGAGGCTCAGACCGCCGCCCCGACCAGCACCGGCGATCCGACCGCCGACGAGCGGCTCCGGACGATGGCGGTCGGGCGCGACTACGCGGTCGACATCTCCGAGGGAACGGAGCGCTTCGCCCAGTTCGAGTCGACAGCCGCGTTCGCGTGGCTGAGCGCCGACGACTACACCAATGCCCGCCGCTTCGGCTTCGTCCCGTCGTATCCGCCCGGTGTCGCGCAACAGGGCCCCAACCCCGAGGCATGGGAGTACGTCTGGGTCGGCGCCGCAGCTGTCCAGGTCCCCGCAATCGGCTTCACGGGCTGAACCACCGGGGTTTCTGCGCGATTCGCCGAGTTCGAAGATTGGTGTCGGGCGCGCGGTTGGTACAGTGTGACGGCTCTACGGTCCTGTAGTGCAGTCTGGAGTGCACGCCGCCCTGTCAAGGCGGAGGTCGCGGGTTCAAATCCCGTCAGGACCGCCACACCGGTTCCGTACCGGTCCCGGTCGGGTAGCTCAGTTGGCAGAGCGTCCGCCTGAAAAGCGGAAGGTCACCGGATCGACGCCGGTCCCGACCACACATCATCTTCAACGGGTCAGGCTCGCGGGCCTGACCCGTTGCGCGTCCCACTACCCGCGGAAACTCCCGACCCGTTGGCCCTCCTGACCCGGTTGGGAACCGGCCACGGGTATTCGTTGGAACCGGATCCGGACTCCTGTCGTTGACCACGGTGTCGCCGTTCGGGGCGGCTACGTGGACGAAACGTTCGCGTAGGGGAAGTCGACGAATCGGAAGGGATTCGGTCACATGAAGAAATCCATCGCACTGATCATCGCCGCCATAGGCGTCGTCGCATTGTTCGCGACGTCGGTACCCACGGCGGGAGCACTGTTCGGCTCGGGCCCGCGTTACGAGCTGACATTCACCAACCTCACGGAGGGTCAGCCCATGACCCCACCGGTGTTCGCTGTCGACGACGAACCGCTCGACCTGTTCGGGCTCTATCAGTTCGCGTCGCCGGGGCTCCGCGAGATCGCCGAGAACGGCAACCTCGCCCCGCTCGCGGGCTACCTCGCCGCGGACCGCGGCCTCGAGGACTCCGGAATCGCATCCGGTGTCGGCGCCGACGGCGAGGGTCCGGTCTTCCCGGGCGAGAGCCGTACCGCTTCGTTCCATGCCGACGGCTTCTTCGGCCGTGAGTTCTCGGCCGTTGCGATGGTCGTGTGCACCAACGACGGCTTCACCGGGATCGACAACATCCCGCTGCCCATCCTGAAGAACCGCCCGGTCACCGTCTACGCCATGGCCTACGACGCCGGGACCGAGGTCAACACCGAGGATCTCGACGACCTCGTGCCGCCGTGCTCGGGCGGCGAGACCGGCACCGGAATGTCCAACAGCGCTCTGGCCGAGAACGGTCGCATCACGATGCATCCGGGTATCAGTGGTTCGGCGGACCTTTCTCCGGATGTCTGGGGCTTCGATTTCCCCGTCGCCATGTTCACGCTGACCCGCGTCTCCTGAGTTGTTCCCGACCTGATGGTCGTCGACGCCCGACCCGTCATGGGTCGGGCGTCGACGGTTTCTATGAGCTCGGTCCTTTCCGGTCCAATTGGCGAGTTGCATCTTCGGGCAAACGGCGATTTGATGGTCACAATGAACGCAGCAAAGTCGAAGCGGGGCCCGTCCTCGCTCACCCCGGAACACAAGGCAGCAATGGCCCAGGGGCGCGCCGAAGGGCGTGCCGTACGGTCCTATCTCGAGGCTCTGGAGGCGCACAAGCCCCGCCGTGGACGCCGCCGCACGCCCGAATCGATCAACAAACGGCTCGCGAAGATCGCCGAGGAGATCGACAATGCGGACCAGCTGACAAAGCTCAACCTGATTCAGGAACGGATGGATCTGACCGAGGAACTCGAGGCGAGCGAGAACAAGCCGGATCTCTCCGAGCTCGAGGCCGGGTTCATCTCCGCCGCCGCCAACTACAGCGAACGCAAGGGCATCACGTACGCCGCGTGGCGGGAGCTGGGCGTGCCGGCTGCGACGTTGCGGGACGCCGGAATCCGCCGGGGAAGCTGACCGGTCGGCAGCACGCCGATCACAAGATGGCGGTCGGCCTATAGCTCGCGATCTCCGGGGCGGCCGCCACCAGTCCGGCCACCCGGTCGGTGACCGACCGGACCTGCTCACGCGCTCGACCGGTCTGATCGCCCGCGTCGGCGATGGTCGCCGCGGTCGCCTCGACGTCCAGGGGGAACCGTGGGTCTGCGCCGAGCCGTTGCGCGAGCGCCGCCGAAGACCCACCCCGGCGGACGTCGTCGAGGGTCGCCCGGGCCGCCGAACCGACCAGCTCGTGGGCCTCTTCACGGCCGAGTCCCGCCACAGTCGCAGCCAGCATCAAGCGTGACGTCGCGAGGAACGGCAACATCTTGTCGAGCTCCGCGGCGATCGCCGCTTCGACCGGCGCCATGTCCGAGGCGACGACGAGGGCCGTCTCGAAGAGTCCGTCTGCGGCGAGGAACGCCCCGGGCAGCGCCACGCGCCGCACGACCGAGCACGACACGTCACCCTCGTTCCACTGGTCGCCGACGAGACCGGCGGTCATCGCCTCGAATCCCCGCAGCACGGTGAGCAGACCACCGATGCGTTCGGAGGACCGGGCGTTCATCTTGTGCGGCATCGCCGAGGACCCCACCTGGCCCGCGCCGAATCCCTCGCCGGCCAGATCGTGACCCGCCATCAGTCGCAGCGTCCGGGCGAAGTCCGCCGGACCGGCGGCCATCTGGACGAGCGCTCCCACCACCTCGTGATCCAGCGAACGCGGGTAGACCTGCCCGGGTGCGTCGAGGGTGTCCACGAAGCCGAGTTCGGCGGCCACCCGGGCCTCGAGTTCGATGGCTCGGGCGGCGTCACCGTCGAACAGCGTCACGAGGTCGAGTTGGGTCCCGACGGCTCCCTTGAGACCGCGCAGCCTGCACCGACCGCGCCAGGACACGAGGCGTTCGCGGGCCACCAGCAGTTCCTCGAGGGCCATGGCGATGCGCCGACCGAAGGTCGTCACCTGTGCGGCCACGTTGTGGGTGCGCGCAGCGAGGTTCAAGTCGGCGTACTCGGTCGCCCGGGCGGCGAGGACCGAGGCGAGCGCCACGGATCGGCCCAACACGAGGTCCACCGAATCACGTATCTGGACCTGTTCGATGTTTTCGGTGAGATCCCGCGACGTCATGCCGCGGTGGATGACCTGGTGGCCGGCGAGGTCGCAGAACTCCTCGATGCGTGCCTTGACGTCGTGACGCAGAACGCGCTCGCGCTCCATGATCGAGTCCAGGTCCACCTCGTCGACGACGGCCTCGTAGGCCTCGATCGCGCCGTCGGGTACCGCCAGGCCGAGGTCCGCCTGGGCGCGCAGCACGGCGATCCAGAGGCGGCGCTCCGCAACCACCTTCCCCCGCGGCGACCAGATGGCCGTCATCTCCGGCGACGCGTAGCGCGCCGCCAGGACATCGGGGACCACGGCGGCCCGGTCCCCGTTCAGCTCCATTCGAGGTACTGGCTCCGGCCCGGGCCGACACCGACGAGGGTGATCGGCACCCCGGACGCCTCCTGCACGAGCGAAAGGTAGTCCCGGGCCGCGGCTGGGAGGTCGCCGGGCTCACGCACGTCGGACAGCGACGTCTTCCACCCCGGCAGTTCCTCGTACACGGGCTCGGCCCCGTGGATGTCTGACTGGTGGTACGGCAGGGCCGAGACCTCTCTTCCGCCGACCCGGTAGGCGACGCACACCTTCAACGTGTCCAGATCGTCGAGAACGTCCAGCTTGGTGATGGCGATGTCGGACAGGGAATTCACCCGCGCGGCATGGCGGATCATGACGGTGTCCAGCCAGCCGCACCGGCGCCGGCGCTTCGTGTTGGTCCCGTACTCGTGACCCACGTCGACGAGGTGGTCGGCGACGGCGTCGTGCAACTCCGTGGGGAACGGACCGAATCCGACCCTCGTCGTGTACGCCTTCGTGACCCCCATCACCCGGTCGATGAGACGGGGGCCGACGCCCGCACCTGTGCACGCACCGCCGGCGACGGGATTCGACGACGTCACGTAGGGGTAGGTGCCGTGGTCGAGATCCAGGAAGGTCGCCTGTGCACCCTCGAGCAGCACGTTCTCGTTCGCCTCGAGCGCATCGTGGACGAGCCCGACGGTGTCGGCTATGTGCGGTGCCAGCCGCGGCAGACACTCACCGAGATAGGTCTCTACGATCGCCTCCGGCTCGTACCCGAGGCGGTTGTAGACCTTCGCGAGCAGAGGGTTCTTCTCGTGGAGGACGACATCGAGCTTCTCCCGGAAGATCTTCTCGTCCAACATGTCCTGGACCCGCAGGCCGATCCGGGAAGCCTTGTCCGCGTAGGCGGGACCGATCCCGCGCTTGGTCGTGCCGAGCTTGTTCTTGCCGAGGTGCCGCTCGGTGACGACGTCGAGATCCTGGTGGTACGGGAAGATCAGGTGGGCGCTCCCGGAGACCTTCAGCTTGGAGCAGTCGATTCCCCGCTCGGTCAGACCGTCGATCTCGGCGATGAGGACCCGGGGGTCGACCACCACGCCGTTGCCGATGACGGGCGTGATGTGGCCATAGAGGACGCCGCTCGGGATCAGCTGCAGTGCGAAGCGCTCCTCACCGACGACGATGGTGTGACCGGCGTTGTGGCCTCCCTGATAGCGGACCACATAGGCCATCTCGCCTGACAACAGGTCGGTGAACTTGCCTTTGCCCTCGTCCCCCCACTGGGTTCCGACGACCACGGTCGCGGGCACGGCTGACTCCCCTCCGAAGTGTTGGTACGGGCGAAGCCTAGTGGCCCCGGCGGTCACGAGCCCCAAGGGATCCGGTGGCCGACGCGAGCGCTGCAGCGACAGGAAAACGACGATGCCCCCGTGCCGGGTGAACCGACACCGGGGGCATCACCTGAACTCGCCCGCTGGCACGCATCGCCGTCCAGCCTCGCCGTTCCGTGGGTGCGTCTCGTCTGTATTGTCCACAGCGCACGCCGTCGTCACAAGGAAACGGCCGTCAATTCCTCAGGATTGGGTACAGGCGGGGCCCCGGAGGCTCAGCGGCTGGACCGACGGCGTCGCCAGACCACGATCTCCTGGCCGACCGGCACCAGGTCGGTCGGCGACGTGGGCGGGCGGGAAGAGCCCGGAGTGCCCGCGGCGCGCAGGCGGGCCCGCAGGTCCGTCACCTCCGCCTCGAGTTCCAGAACGCGCTTCACACCCGCGAGGTTGAGTCCCTCCTCGGTGAGCTCGGTTATCCGTCGGACCCGCTCGATGTCGCTCTCGCTGTAGCGGCGGCTCATCCCGTCGGTGCGCGCGGGCTCCACCAGACCACGCCGTTCATAGACGCGCAGGGTCTGGGGGTGGACCCCGGTCAGCTCCGCAGCGACCGATATCACGTAGACAGCGCGGTCGGCGGTGCCTGGCCTCTCGTCTCGTGCGTCCACCGGCTCAGCTCCTCTCGAGATGGTCACGGGGGGACTCGTCGATGGTCTCGGCGAAAGCCTCGAGGGCCTTCCGCTGACGGGAGTTCAGCTTCTGGGGGACCGCGACGGTGACCGTCACGAGCAGGTCTCCGCGGCGCCCATCGGTCTCGACGCCACGTCCCCGCACCCGCAGGACCCTCCCCGACTGGGTACCCGGTGGGATCTTCACCGACACGGTTCCTCCGTCGAACGTCGGCACCGCGACCGTGGCGCCGAGTGCCGCCTCGCTGAACGTGACCGGCAGCGTGACAGTGAGGTTCGCGCCGTCGCGACCGAACAGCTCGTGGTCGGCCACCCGCACCACGACGTAGAGATCGCCGGCCGGTCCGCCGCCGGTGCCGGGTCCACCCTTCCCGCGTAGGCGGATCCGCTGACCGTCGGTGACCCCTGGAGGGATACGCACCTTGATGCGGCGCGGTTCGCCCCCACGCGCGTCGCCGAGTGCGACGGTCGTGGTCACGCCGCGGACGGCCTCGTCGAAGTCGAGACTTATCTGGGCCTGTTGATCGCGGCCCGGACGGGCGCCGCCACGGCTACGGCCACCGGCGCCACCGAAGACGCTGCCGAGGAGGTCCCCGAGGTCGCCACCCTCGAAGTTGAAGTCGAAACCGCCGGCGCCACCGGGACCCGGCCTGAAGCCGCCGGCGCCACCGGGGCCCGGCCCGAAGCCACCGGCCGCAGGTCCCATCTTGCGGACCTGGTCGTAGGCCTTGCGCCGCTCCGCGTCGTGGAGGACGTCATAGGCACCCGACACCTCCTTGAAGCGTTCTTCGGCGGCGGGATCGTCGGGGTTGCGGTCGGGGTGCAGCTTGCGGGCGAGGTCACGGTAGGCGCGGGTGATGTCGGCGGCCGAGGCGCTCTCGGGCACGCCGAGGACGCCGTAGTAGTCCGTCTCGAGCCACTCGCGTTTGACCTCGGTCATCGACTCCTAGCCTTCCACGCGCACCATCGCCGGGCGGACGACCCGACCCTTCCAGGCGAAGCCGGCGCGCAACACCTCGGCGACCACGGGCGCACCGTCGGCGTCGGATTCACCCGCACTGTGAACGACCGCCTCGTGGCGCTCCGGGTCGAAGCTCTCGCCCGGTTCGGCGATGCGCTCCAACCCGTCGCCTGCGAGAACGGTCTCGAGCAGGGACGCCACCGGTTGCACGGCCTCGGTCCCCTGCGCGAGCGCGGCGTCGCACGCGTCGAGCACCGGAAGCAGCTTCTCCACCAGACCGGCGGCGGCACGTTCGATCATCTCACCGCGCTGCTCGTCGGTACGGCGGCGGTGATTGGCGAACTCCGCCTTGAGCCGCTGGACCGCCTCGAGGTACTGGTCCCGGTCGGCTTCGAGCGCGTCGTAGTCCGCCCGGCTGACGGGGCCGGCGTCGTGGTGTTCGGCAGGGGGGAGGTCCTCCACGAGCTCTTCGGGTGCGGGCTCGTGGGGTTCCTCACCGGGGATGGTCCCCGGGTGCGGGTCGGTATGGGCCGGGTCGGTCACGACGACGCCTCTTCGTCGTGACCGTCCTCGTCCTCGTCCTCGTCCTCGACGATTTCGGCATCGACGATGTCGTCTTCGCCGTCGGCGGCCGTCTCGGAGTCCGCACCGGCCTGGCCGGCCTGCTCGTAGAGACGCTGACCGAGCTGCTGGCTCGAGGCCATCAGCGACTCCGTGGCGTCACGCAGTGTCTCGAGGTCCTCGCCTTCGAGGGCCGTCTTGACCGCCGCGATCTTGTCGTTGACCTCGGTCTTCTCCTCCTCGGAGAGACCGTCGCCCTGGTCACGGATGAGCTTCTCGGTCTGATAGACGAGCCCGTCGGCCTGGTTTCGGGCCTCGGCCAGCTCACGGCGGCGGTGGTCCTCGTCGGCATGGGCCTCGGCATCACGGACCATCTGGTCGATCTGGTCCTTGGACAGCGACGACTGACCGGTGATGGTGATGGACTGCTCGTTGCCGGTGGCCTTGTCCCGGGCGCCGACGTGCACGATGCCGTTGGCGTCGATATCGAAGGTGACCTCGATCTGGGGGACACCCTGGGGAGCCGGCGGGAGGTCCACCAGCTGGAACTTGCCGAGCGTCTTGTTGAACTGGGCCATGTCCCGTTCACCCTGGAGCACGTGGATCTCCACCGACGGCTGGGAGTCCGACGCCGTGGTGAAGGTCTCGGTCCGCTTGGTCGGGATGGTCGTGTTGCGCTCGATGAGCTTCGTCATGATGCCGCCCTTGGTCTCGATGCCGAGAGACAGCGGGGTCACGTCGAGGAGCAGGACGTCTTTGACCTCGCCCTTGAGCACTCCGGCCTGGATGGAGGCGCCGACCGCCACGACCTCGTCGGGGTTGACACCCTTGTGGGGGTCCTTGCCGGTCATCTCACGGACCAGGTCGGTCACGGCGGGCATCCGGGTGGAACCGCCAACGAGAATGACGTGGTCCAGCCCACCGTCCTTCAAGCCGGCGTCGTTGATCGCCGCCTCGAAGGGCTTGCGACAGCGGTCGAGGAGGTCCCGGGTCATCTCCTGGAACTTCGAACGGCTGAGTCGGTAGTCCAGGTGCAGCGGACCCGAGTCGGTGGCCGTGATGAACGGGAGGTTGATGTGGGCCTCCTGCTGGCCCGACAGTTCGATCTTGGCCTTCTCCGCTGACTCCTTGAGGCGCTGGAGGGCCATGTTGTCCTGGCCCAGGTCCACGCCGTGGTCGTCCTTGAAGGACGTGACGAGCCAGTCGATGACCGCCTGGTCCCAGTCGTCACCACCGAGGCTCGTGTCGCCGGAGGTGGACTTGACCTCGAACACACCGTCGCCGATCTCGAGAACCGACACGTCGAACGTGCCGCCGCCGAGGTCGAACACGAGGATGGTCTGATCCTCGCCGTCCTTGTCGAGGCCGTAGGCGAGAGCGGCCGCAGTCGGCTCGTTGATGATGCGCAGGACCTCGAGGCCCGCCACCTGACCGGCCTCCTTGGTGGCGGTGCGCTGGGCGTCGTCGAAGTACGCGGGCACCGTGACGACGGCCTGGGTGACCTCGTCGCCGAGGTACTCCTCGGCGTCGCGCTTGAGCTTCTGGAGGACGCGCGCCGAGATCTCCTGGGCGTTGTACGCCTTGCCGTCGATGTCGATGGACCAGTTGGTGCCCATGTGCCGCTTCACCGAGCGGATCGTGCGATCCGGGTTGGTGATGGCCTGCCGCTTGGCGACCTCACCGACGAGGACCTCGCCGTTCTTCGCGAACGCGACCACCGACGGGGTGGTGCGCGAACCCTCGGTGTTGGCGATCACCACGGGATCGCCACCTTCGAGAACGCTGACGACCGAGTTGGTCGTCCCGAGATCGATGCCGACAGCCTTGGCCATGTGCCTTCTTCTCCTTGTGCGTGCGGAGCGATCCCGCCTCTCTGCTCGGCGGATCGCGGTCGCTGGGGGTCGTGTCGAAGGCTAGCCACGGGCTCGGGCCGGTCCTCCGCTTCGTAGTCATACCAACGAAGCAAACCTGAGTGCTATTCCCTCAACTCCTCTGTCGCCGCGGGAAACGCCTGGCCGTCGCGGGCGGCGCAGTACTCTCGCGCCATGGCAACACTCGTCCTGCTCCGCCACGGCCAGAGCACGTGGAACCTCCAGAACCTCTTCACCGGCTGGTACGACTGTCCCCTGTCGGACAAGGGTCGCACCGAGGCGGCCGAAGCGGGCCGCCTGATGGCCGCCGAGGGGCTCGAACCCGGCGTGCTCCACACCTCCCTGCTCACCAGGGCGATCCGTACCGCGGACCGTGCCCTGTCGGAGATGGGACGCTCCTGGCTGCCGGTACACCGCCACTGGCGCCTCAACGAGCGCCACTACGGCGACCTCACCGGACTCGACAAGGCCGAGACCACCCGCCGCTACGGCGAGGACCAGGTCCATGTGTGGCGGCGCAGCTACGACACACCGCCGCCGCCCATCACCGCCGACAACCCCCACAACCCCAACGACGATGTGCGCTACGCGACTCTCGCTCCCGAACAGGTCCCCGCTGCGGAGTGCCTCGCCGATGTGGTCGAGCGGATGTTGCCGTACTGGTACGACGCGATCGTCCCCGACCTCTACGCCGGCCGAACCCCGCTCGTCGTGGCCCACGGCAACAGCCTCCGGGCGCTGGTCAAGCACCTCGACGGGATCGCCGACGACGAGATCGCGGACCTGAACATCCCGACAGGCGTGCCACTCGTCTACGAGATCGGGGACGACATGCGCCCCGCCACGGAGATGGCGATCACGCAGCGGTACCTGGGCGACCCCGACGAGATCGCCGCGGCCGCGGCGGCCGTCGCCAACCAGGCGAAGGGCTGACCCGGGTCCGGACCCCCTCCCTCGACGCGGGTGGGGCGCCGCCCGAAGGCGACGCCCCACACCATCAGTTCAGCTGTGCATCGAATCCGGAACCTAGACGGCTTCGGAACCCATCTCGCCGGTGCGGATCCGCACTGCGCGGTCCACGGAGGTGACCCAGATCTTTCCGTCGCCGATCTTCCCTGAACGGGCAGCGTCGGAGATGGTCTGGACCACCAGGTCGGCCTGATCGCTCTCCGCGAGGATCTCGATCTTGGCCTTCGGCATGAAGTCCACGGTGTACTCGGCACCACGGTAGGTCTCGGTGTGACCGCCCTGGCGGCCGTATCCCTTGACCTCGGTGACCGTCATGCCCTGGATTCCCTGCTCTCGCAGCGCGTCCTTCACGGTCTCCACATTGTGGGGTCTGATGATCGCTGTGATCATGTGCAACATCTCGTCCTCCTAGAGCCGCAGCTTGGTGTTGGGGGCGGTCTCCGGGATGCCGTGGCTGCCCACGGTGACCGTGTCGTTGTTGTAGCCCGGCGAGCCGTGCTCCATGACGTCGAGACCCTGCATCTCCTCTTCCGGGGTGACCCGCAGGAGGTTGAGCTTCTTCAGCGTGAAGAAGACGATGCCGGCTGCGACCACCACGAAGGCGAACACGATCAGCGCACCGAAGAGCTGCACGAGCAGCTGCTCGATACCGCCACCATAGAAGAGGCCGGCCTCGGCCCGTCCCAGGAAGCCGTCGTCGTAGACCGCGAACAGACCGACGGCGAGGGTTCCCCACACGCCGCAGATGCCGTGCACGGAGATGGCGCCGACGGGATCGTCGATGCCGATCCGGTCGATGAACAGGACGGCGAACACCACGATCGCGCCACCGATGAGACCGGTGACGAAGGCTCCCATGGTGTTCATCGCCGCGGTACCGGCGGTGATGGACACCAGGCCCGCGAGCACGCCGTTGCCGGCCATGCCGACTTCCATACGTCCGGTCTTCAACCACACGACCGCACCGGCCGAGAGGCCACCGGCGGCTGCCGCGAGCAGCGTGGTCACACCGGCACGGGCGACGACCTCGTCCATGCCCAGCTGAGAGCCGGGGTTGAACCCGAACCAGCCGAACCAGAGGATGAACACACCGATGATGGTGTAGGCCATGTTGTGGCCCGGAATCGCCCGCGGGTTGCCGTTCTCGTCGTACTTCCCGATACGTGGACCGAGGAAGTAGGCGCCCATGAGCGCCGCCCAGCCACCGGTCGAGTGCACGATCGTGGAGCCGGCGAAGTCACTGAAGACGGCGTCGCCGACCTCCATCTTGGCGATCAGACCACCGCCCCAGAACCAGTGGACGACGACGGGGTAGATGAACGCCGTCATCAGCGCGGAGAAGATCAGGTAGCCGCTGAACTTCGTGCGCTCGGCCATGGCTCCCGACGCGATCGTCACGGCGGTGGCGGCGAACACGACCTGGAAGAAGAAGTCGGTCCAGATCGACAGGCCACCGTCGATACCGATCGGGGCTCCCGAGAGGAAGAAACCGTCGGTGCCGATGATGTTGCCCGAGTCCGCGCCGTACGCGAAACCGAATCCCACCGCCCAGAAGGCGATGACACCGATCGACATGTCAGCGAGGTTCTTCGCCATGATGTTGGCGACGTTCTTCGCCCTGGTCATGCCGGCCTCGACGAGGCCGAAACCGGCCTGCATCAAGAACACCATGATCCCTGCGATGAACACCCACATGTTGTCGATGATCGGTTGTAGGTCTGTTCCGTCTTCCTGAGCGGCCGCGGGGACCGTCAGGAGGAACATCGTGACAATCGATGCGGTGGCACCGATCGCAAGCTTGCGTCTCACGAGCCCTTCCCTCCTTGGTATGCGAACTCTGACGTCGACCTGACGCTAGGTATGGCGTGTTTCGCTCCGATTCGCCGCCCGTTACGAAGGTACGTCCGCTATCTGACGGAAATCTGACAGATCAGGCCGCGGACTCGAGCAGGTAGCCCCGGGACCGGATGGTTCGAATCGCCAGCTCCACGGTGGCGAGGCGCTTGCGCAGCCGGGCCATGTGCACATCGAGGGCATTGCGACCCGGACTCCCCTCGGGCCAGGCCGCCGCGGCGAGCACGTCACGGCCCACGCAGGCGCCGTAGCGGTCGATCATCGCACCGACGAGGCGCGCCTCGACCGGGGGAACCGCAACCCAGTCGTCGCCGAACCGGACGACACCGTCCTCGTCGATGTGAGGGGTGTCGAAGGCGGCGAAACGTTGGCGCAGACCTTCGACCCGGGCCCGCACGTCCACCTCGGGCGCGGGCATCCGCACCCAGTCCTCGAGGGAATGGTCGATCGCCGGGGGCTCCGCGTCGGGCGCGACGAGAAGGAGACGGGCGACTCCACGGTTGCGGAGTCGGTGCCGCCTCGCCTCGTCCCCTGGCCAGTGCACGAGAGCGACATCCACGGCCTCAGAAGGTAGGACGACCGTTTTTCGCGAGTGTTTCCGGATCGTGAACTCGTTCGGACCCCACGCGGTACGCCGTGCACATCCTCCGCCCGGGCTGCGCCCCGGCCGGGCGTCAGCGGTTGTCGCCGGCGCGTTCCTACAAGCAAGGCGCCGCGATTCCGCCGACGGCGCCCGCGGCAACTAGCCTCGCCAACGCCATGACCACAGAGAACTCCGGACGAGCGGTCAAGCCCCGCCACGTCGTCATCGCCTTCGGCGTCGCCGTCGCCGCGTTCACCGCGGCCTCGGGGATCGTCTCCACCGCCCTCGGATTCGAAAGCGACTCCGACATCACGCGCAAGGTCTTCGGGAACATCCCGAGTCCGCTCAAAGCCGCGTTCTACACGGTGATCCCCGTGTTGATCGTCGTCGGCGCCGTGCTGTTCGCGAACCGCGTCGCCAACTGGGAACGCGGCGCGCCCGACAACCGGTCCACCACGCCACGCAACGTGAAGCGCCGCCTGGCCGACTTCCGCGCCGGCGTGTACATGCAGACGCTCATGCGTGAGCCCGTCGCCGGGATCATGCACTCGATGATCTACTTCGGGTTCCTCGTCCTGCTCGCCGTGACGACGACCCTCGAGATCGACCACCAGCTACCCGACTCAGCCAAGTTCCTCCACGGTCGCGTGTACCAGGGCTACTCCGCTGTCGGCGACATCGCCGGGGCGATCTTCCTGATCGGTGTGCTCTGGGCGATCGGCCGGCGCTACGGACCCCGCCCCATGCGGCCGTACCGCATCCGCATCAAGTCCAAGCCCGAACACGCCGTCATCCTCGGCACGTTCCTTCTGATCGGCGTCACCGGCTTCGGTGCCGAGGTCTTCCGCATCGCCGAGAACGGCACGCCGGACTTCGAGAAGTGGTCGGTCATCGGCTACCCGCTCGCCACCACCGTCGACGGCCTCGACAACCTGGCTGGTTGGCACCAGGCCTGGTGGATCGCCCACGTCGTCTCGTTCATCGTCTTCCTGTTGATCCTGCCCGTCACCATGCTGCGGCACATGTTCACCTCGCCCCTGAACATGTATCTGCGGGACCGTGAGCGCCCCAAGGGTGCGATGCGGCCTATGGGCAACCTGATGGAGACCGAACTCGAATCGTTCGGCGCGGTCGCCATCGAGGACTTCACCTGGAAGCAACTGCTCGACACGGACTCGTGCACGATGTGTGGCCGGTGCACCGCCGTGTGTCCTGCACACGCCACCGGCAAGTCCCTCGACCCCCGCGAGATCGTCCTCAAGACCGGCGAGGTCATGGCCGCCACCGGCACCCCTCCGACGTCGCCGCCGCTCGGCACCGACCCGGAGATCACGATCGGCGCGAACAACGTGTTCGAGCGGATCACCTCCGAGGAGGTGTGGGCGTGCACGTCGTGCAAGGCATGTGACGAGGCCTGCCCGGTCAACATCGAGATCCTCGACAAGATCCTCGACATGCGCCGCTACCTCTCGCTCATGGAGAGCGACTTCCCCACCGAGTTGGGCGCCGCCTACCGCTCGATGGAGAACTCGGGGAACCCGTGGGGGATGTCCCAGGGCGAACGGGCGGACTGGGTCGGCGACCTCGAGGGCATCCGCGTCCTCGACGGCGGCGACCCCTTCGACGCCGAGTACCTCTACTGGGTGGGCTGCGCCGGCAGCTTCGACGACAAGAACCGCAAGGTCTCCACGGCCATGGCCAAGCTGATGCAGCGCGCCGGCGTGGACTTCGCCATCCTCGGCCCCGCCGAGATGTGCACCGGCGATCCCGCCCGACGCTCCGGTAACGAGTACATCTTCCAGATGCTGGCGATGCAGAACGTCGAGACGCTCAACACGATGGGCGTCCGCAAGATCGTCACCCAGTGCCCGCACTGCTTCAACACCCTCGCCAACGAGTACCCGCAGCTCGGTGGCCACTACGAAGTGGTCCACCACAGCCAGTTCCTCGAGGGGCTCGTCGCCGACGGGCGCCTGGACATGACCGAAGCCCGCCTCGACGAGCGCCTCGTCTACCACGACTCGTGCTACCTGGGTCGCCACAACGACGTCTACCTCGCGCCCCGCAAGGTCGTCGGCTCCATCGGTGGGCTCGAGATCGTCGAAGCCGGCCGCAACGGGACCGAGGGGATGTGTTGCGGCGCCGGCGGCGCACGCATGTGGATGGAGGAGCACGTCGGCAAGGCGGTCAACGTCGAACGCTCCCAGGAACTGCTCGCAACCGGTGCGTCGCGCATCGCCACGGCCTGCCCGTTCTGCTACGTGATGATCGACGACGGCGTGAAGGGTGAGGGCGTCGAGGACGACCAGGTCAAGGTCGCCGACATCGCCATGCACCTCCTCGAGGCGATCGAGGAGGGCGAGAAGGCCGCCGACGAGGAACGTCTCGTGCCGGCCGCCAGCCGGGTGCGGCCCGAGGCCGAACTGGAGGGGCCCCTCGGCTTCGGCATGCGCCAGGCGTCACCGGTCGCAACCCTCGAACCCGACCCCGTCGCCCCACTGCCCGACACCGCCGTCCCCGCGCCCTCCAACGGCCAGGACGAGCCGGACCATGAGGGGTCGCCGCCGACCGACGTGTCCCTCGGCGGCGACGAGCCGGACACCTCCGCCGGCGAGGCCGCCGGTGCGCCCGAGGAAGCCGAGGCCGCCCCCGCTGCTGCGCCGGTACACCACGACGACCTGAGCCGCATCAAGGGCACCGACCCGATCGTCCTCAAGGCCCTCGCCGGTACGGGTATCACGTCGTTCGAACAGATCGCGTCGATGGACGAGGCCGCCGTCATCGAACTCGAGAAGACCCTCGGCGTGCCCGGGCGGATCCGGAAGTGGAACTGGGTCATCCAGGCCCGCGAACTCGCTGACGACACCGACGAGGACTGAGCCCGGGCCGGTCGCGTCGCCCTGACGGGACCACCTCCGACGGCACCTCATCGGGCACCCCTGGGTAGGGTCGCCCGATGAGCGGATTCAGCTGGAAGCGCGTCATCGGGCTGTTCGCGGTCCACCGCGGGCAGGTCGCACTCGTGCTCGGCCTGGTCCTCACGACATCGCTGCTCGGCGTCGTCAATCCGCTGCTCATCCGCGTCGTGTTCGACGACGCCCTGTTCCCCGACACCGGCGGGCCCGACATCGGCCTCCTGTGGGTCCTCACCGTGGCGATGGTGGCGATCACCATCGCGTCGACCGGTCTGGGCGTGTGGCAGACGTGGGTGACCAACGTCCTCGGCCAACACGTCCTGCGTGACCTGCGTGACCGCGTGTACGCCCACCTCCACTCGTTGTCGCTGTCGTTCTATGCGACGTCGCGCACCGGTGACCTCCAGTCGCGGATAGCCAACGACGTCGGGGGCGTGCAGACCGCGGTGACGACGACGATGTCGTCGATCCTGTCCAACGGCGTCACCTTCCTCGCAGCGCTCGCGGCACTGACGATCCTCTCGTGGCAGCTGACGCTCATCTCCCTCGCGACCGTGCCGGTGTTCGTGGTGGCCACGCGCTGGGTGGGGCGGCGACGCCGCGAGCTGACAGGACGGTCCCAGGCCGCGATCGCCGAGATGAACGTCCTGACCAACGAGACGTTGTCGGTCTCGGGGTTCACGCTCGCCCGGCTGTTCGGCCGGTCGGACCGTGAGATCCGCCGGTTCGAGACACGCAACCGCGAGGTGGCCGACGTCGCCACCCGTCAACAGGTCATCGGCCAGGCGTTCTTCACGGTCATCCAGGCGTTCCTGGGTCTCTCCCCGGTGGCCGTGTATCTCGCCGCAGGGCTTCTCATCGACGGCGGCACGAACCTGACGGCGGGGACGATCGTCGCCGTCACCACGCTTCAGAACCGGCTGTTCTTCCCCGTGGCGCGGATGCTGGAGACCTTCGTCGAGCTCCAGTCCTCGCAGGCGATGTTCGTACGCGTCTTCGAGTACCTCGACACCGAACCCGACGTCGTCGAGCGCCCCGGCGCCACCGAGCTGCGGCGCGACGAGGTCCACGGCCGTCTGGCCTTCGAGAACGTGTCGTTCCACTACGAGACCCGCGAGGGCGAGCCGGTCCCGACGCTCGACGAGATCGACTTCGAGGCCCGACCGGGAGAACTCGTCGCGTTCGTCGGTGCGTCCGGCGCGGGCAAGTCGACGATCCTCAACCTCGTCCCGAGGCTCTACGACGTGACCGACGGCGCCATCACCATCGACGGGGTCGACCTGCGGGACCTCACATTCGCGTCGGTGGCCGACATCGTCGGCGTGGTCACCCAGGAGTCCTACCTCTTCGCCGACACGCTGCGGGCCAACATCGCCTACGCGCAACCCGACGCGTCCGACGCCGACGTGGAGAAGGCCGCGCGGGCCGCGGCGATTCACGACCGCATCGTCGAGTTCGACGACGGCTACGACACCGTCGTCGGCGAGCGGGGCTTCCGACTCTCGGGCGGTGAACGCCAACGCATCGCCATCGCCCGCGTCCTGTTGCACGACCCACGCATCCTCGTGCTCGACGAGGCGACCTCCGCGCTGGACACGGCCTCTGAGAGGCGCATCCAGGCGGCGCTGGCCGAACTGGTCGAGGGTCGCACGACTCTCGCCGTGGCGCACAGGCTGTCCACCATCCGTGCGGCCGACGTCATCCACGTCGTGGACGACGGCCGGATCGTCGAGTCCGGCTCACACGACGAGCTCGTCGAGGCCGGCGGGGCCTACCGCCGCCTCTACGACGAACAGTTCGGCGGCGGCACGATCGAGACCCACTGCGTCGACGGCGTGGTCATGACCGACGGCGACTTCCGGCCCCTGGTTGCGACGGGGGCCCGCCGCCTCGAACGGCACCGTCAGCGCCGGGAACCGGGAAGCGGCGCGGGACGACCTACTTCGTAGTGACCTCCCGGTGCCCGACTCTCTCCCGCCTCCGCAGTACTGCCGTCGTCCTCGCCGTCGTCCTCGCCGCCGTCGCCCTCGGTTGTGGAAGCGGCCCCGGCGAGGACATCGCGCTCAGTCCCCTCGCTGCGGAGGGACGCCAGATCGCCGCGGCACAGGGATGTGTGTCGTGTCATGGCCAGTCGGGCGAAGGCGGCGTCGGCCCGTCGTGGCGCGGCCTTGCCGGGTCAGAGGTATCTCTGTTGGACGGCACGACGGCGGCGGCGGATCCGGCGTACCTGAGGCGGGCCATCACCGAACCCGGCGCGGACATCGTCGAGGGGTACGCGGTCCGGATGCCTGAGAACGTGCTCACCGACGGGGAGGTGGACGCGGTGGTGGCCTACATCCTGGAGCTGAGATGAGAGGGCTGCGGATCATCGCCCCGGCCGTGGTTGCTCTCGGCCTCACAACGGTCGCCGCGTGCGGGGAATCCCGCTCGACCGGGGCCGCGCCACCCGATTCCGCCGCCGACTCGCCGACCACTGCCGACACCGGCGGACTCACCGGGTTCGTCCGGACGCCGGCACCCGTCGTCGGCGAACTCTCCCTGCCCGACGTGACCGCCCGAGCAGCGCCGTTCCCGTTCCGCGCGGACGAGGACGGGCTCCTACTCGTCTACTTCGGCTACACGTCGTGTCCCGACGTGTGCCCCACGACGCTCGCAGACATCCGCTACGCCCTGTCCCTGCTCGATGCGTCGCTGGCCGAGCGGGTCGAGGTGGCAATGGCGACCATCGACCCGGATCGGGACACGGATCGCGTCATCACCGACTACCTACGATCGTTCATTCCCGACGCGCATCCCCTGCGGACCACCGACGAGGCGGCACTGCGTGCCGCGGCCGACGGGTTCGGGGCCGACTACCAGGTCGCCACAACCGCCGACGGCGCCGTCGAGGTGCTCCACACCGGGTCGCTGTACGCCGTCGACGACGAGGGCCGACTGGTCGTGACCTGGCCGTTCGGCACCCGGGGAGCAGACCTCGCCACCGACATGGAGACACTCCTCGGTGACGTCACCTGACCGCCTCGGCAGCGGACCTCCGCGGTCGGGGCTCGCCGGACCGCCACGGCGTGTCCTACCCGCCGCGTTCGCGACCGTGATGGTCGCCGCGGTGGCACTCGTCGGCTGTAGCGGCGGCGGGGCCGACACGTTCGGCGTCGAGTCCGCCGCCGAGGACGCTGCGACGTTGTCCTACGTGATCCCCGAAGGGGCCGGTGAAGCCTTCGACCGCGGCGAGCCACTCGAGATCCTCCCTGCGGAGCTCGACATGTCGGTCGGCGACGTCATCGAGATCGTGAACGAGGACGACCGCGGCCATCTGATCGGCCCGTTCTTCGTCGGGGCGGGCGAGGTACTCCGTCAACGCTTCCGTTCGGCCGGGGAGTTCATCGGGATCTGCACGGTTCATCCGAGTGGTGAGATCGTCGTCACGGTCAGCTGAGATGTCCCGGTTCGCCGTGGCCGTGCTCATCGCCGGCGCGGCGCTCGTGGCGATCGGCGGGCCAGCAGCTGCGGACCCGGCCGGGCCGACCGACTACCGCTCGGAGATCGTCTCGGTCGAGCCGGCAGTCGAGGGGCTGGAGCTGAGGTTCATCGGCGGTGACAGCTTCCTCGAACTCACCAACCTGACGGGAGCCGAGGTCGTCGTCGTCGGCTACCGAGGCGAGCCCTACATGCGTTTCGGCGCCGACGGGACCGTCGAGGAGAACCGGCGTTCGCCGAGCATATACCTGAACGAGGACCGTTTCGGCGACCGCGAGCTCCCACCTGCTGCCGACCCTGATGCTGCGCCGGAGTGGCGCCGCGTCGCCTCTGACGGCCGCTACGCGTGGCACGATCACCGCACGCACTGGATGAACCCGGCCCGCCCCCCCGGAGCGGAACCGGGCGACACGATCCTCGAGGCGGTCGTCCCGCTCACGGTCGACGGCCGGGCCGTGGGCGTGACGGTCATTTCGACTCTTCTGTCAGGTCCTTCGATCGTTCCTCCGGTCCTGGGAGCAGTAACGGCCCTAGCCCTCGGGGCCTTGGCGGTGCTGGTGGGTGGTGGGCGGAGAGGCACCGTCACCACGGTGGCGGTGACCGCATCAGCCGCTCTCGTGGCCGGCGTGTGGGCCGTGCGCTCAGTGCCCCCCGAGACCAGTCCATCGCTGCTGCTCTGGGCCCTGCCCGCAACGGCCCTCGCAGCGGCCCTGGTGGCACTCACCATCGGGGGTCGAATGACGCCCAGCGTCAGTGCAGTGTTCGTCGCGCTGGCCGGGACAGAGCTCGCCCTGTGGAGCTGGACGCGCCGCGAGGCCCTCTCGAGAGCGATCATCCCATCGGACGCACCCCCGGGACTGGACCGGGCCGTCATAGCGGCGGCCGGCGTCGTGGGGGTGATCGCCATCGTCTCGGGGCTGCTGCGGACCGGCCGCTCCGTCACTGCCCGTCCTCCATCGACGCGTCCTCCATGGATCCATCGTCCATAGACCCGCCCTCCATCGACTGGCCACCGTCGTGGCCCGGCATCGCGGAGAGCTCCTCGCTGAAGGCGAACGGGACAGCGATCGTGTCACCGTCGATCACCAACTCGATCGTGATCTGACCTCCTGCGTCCGCTGCGAGATCGATCAACATGAGGTGCTTGCCTCCGGGTTCGAGGATCAGCTCACCGCCACCCGGGATCTCGAATCCCTCGGGCACTTCGACCATCCCCATCAGTCCGTCGTCATCGGTGACGGTCTCGTGCAACTGGACCTCCCCGGCTGCGCCCGAGGCAGCAGCGGACAGTCGGCCTGCCTCATCGCCGGTGTTCGTGATGACGAGGTACGCCGCGCCGAGTCCCTCGCCGGCACGGCGGTACCGGGCGTCGGTGACCACGAGCGCCGACCGTGACCCGTCCCCGTTCGTTGCGACTGTCGCCGTCGGCGTGGCGGTCGGGTCCGCCGAAGTCTCCGAGTCGTCGTCGCCACAGGCCGCGGCAAGCAGTGCCACGAGCACCAGTGGCACGAGAAATCGTCGCATCGGGGTCTTCCTCCTTCGACGGCGTCGGTCGCCGCACGACGAAGAGGTCGCCCGGACGCCGGGAGGAGTTCCCGGAGATCTAAGGACCTTCAGCCGGACGAGCCGGTCGCTCCCCTGGTCTCGTCGTCGAGAAGCGCCAGGAGGTCCTCTCGCGCTCGCGAGACTCGAGATCGAATGGTCCCGACGGCGCAACCGGCGACCGCAGCGGCTTCGGCGTAGGACAGGCCTACGAACTGTGTGAGTACGAACGCCTCCCGCCGTTCCGCCGAGATGCCTCGCAGGAGGTCCTCGACGACCTCCCACGAGCCGGAGACGACGGGCGTGTCCGGCGCCTCCCCCTCCGCCATCCGCCGGCGGCGACGGATACGGCTGCGGGTGGCGTCGGCGCACGTGTTGCGCGCGATGCGCAGGAGCCAGGCCCGGGCCGGACCGTCGTTGCGGAATCGCGGCAGTGACCGCAGCGCCCTCAGATACGTGTCCTGGACGAGGTCCTCGACCGTGTCGGGATCCCCGAGGTGGCGGCACAGCAGCCACACGGAACGCTGCGTCACACGGACGAACTCCTCGAGCGCGTGACGGTTCCCGTCGCGCGCCGCGAGCGCCAGCTCGGTTACACGATCCACGACATCGATTCTGCCCGGTCGGGAACCGGGCGCCACCGCCGAACGACCTTTCCCATATGGACTGTCCCGACGCACGTGCGCTCATCTCCGCGAGGGTCGACGGGGAGGTCGACTCCGCCGACGGCCTGCACCTCACCGAACACCTCGATTCGTGCGCGACCTGCCGCCATTTCGAGGAGCGGGTCCACGCTCTGCGCCGGGCAGCGGTGATGAACACCGTCGCCGAGATACCCGACCTCACGAGCGCGGTCCTGCGACGAGCGGGTGCTCCAGACGCGGGGCGCGGCGAATGGGTGCGGATTGCGCTCGGCTCGATCGCGGCCACCCTGGTGCTGCTCAACGTCCCACTGCTCGTGTCCGGTGACGAGGCGGGCGCGACCCCCCACGTGGGGCGTCATCTCGGGGCGTTCGGCATGGCCCTTGCCATCGGATTCGGCTACGCCGCGTTGCGCCCGGAACGCTCCATCGGACTCGTGCCGATGATGTCGGCGCTGGGCGTCACGTTCCTCGTGACCGGGGTGGTGGATGCCGCGACGGGAAGCTCGACGGTGCTGGACGAGACGACGCACATGCTGGAGCTCGCCGGGATCGTGGCCCTCTGGTGGCTGTCGGGGGGCCGCCACCGTCTCGGCGAGCGGGTCGGGAGGTTGCGCTCCACCCGTCACTCCGGACTGCGCCTCATCTCATGAGGCGCCGGGCGCCGGCCCTCGCTGGTCTCGCACCGGGGCGCTACCGCTCGAAGTTCTCCCAGTAACGGCTCGGTACGGGACCCACCTGGTCCTGGTACTTGGAGCCGACCGACTTCCCGCCGTAGGGCACGTCGGCGGGGGTGGTCATCTGCAGGAAGCTGATCTGGCCGATCTTCATCGTCGGGTACAGCGTGATCGGCAGGTTGGCGACGTTCGACAACTCGAGGGTGAGCTGGCCGTTCCAGCCGGCGTCCACGAAGCCCGCGGTGGAATGGATCAGCAGGCCGAGCCGCCCCAGGCTGGACTTCCCCTCGAGGCGGGCGACGAGATCGTCGGGCAGGCGGACACGTTCGAGCGTCGAGCCGAGCACGAACTCCCCGGGGTGGAGTATGAACGCCTCTTCCTCGGTGATCTCGACGGGTTCGGTGAGCGCCTCGAGGTTCTTCTTCACGTCGATCATGCCGAGCGTGTGGTTGCGGAAGACCCGGAAGTAGCGGTCGAGACGCAGGTCCACCGACGAGGGCTGCACGGCGTTGTCGCCGAGCGGGTCGATCTCGATACGCCCGGCGTCGAGGGACTCGCGGATGGTGCGGTCGGACAGGATCATGCGTCGTCACCGATCTCGTGGGCATGGGGAGCGGTGATCGGACCGTCGTAGTGCGCGAGGACGCACTCCCAGCCGTCGGCTCCACGGTTGAAGGTGGCGGTGAACCTGCCGGTCATCTCCACCGGGCCGATGGCGGCGATCTCCTCACACAGCAGATAACGGCCGTGGATCACACCGGTGTCGCCGACGATGCGGCAGGTCACCTCGGAGTAGGTGAGCTCACGGGTGCCCGAGGCACCACCGAGCGCCTCGGCCTCGCGACGGATCTCGTCGACGCCTTCGAGGCGGCGGCCGTCCACCCACAGGGCACAGACGTCGGCGGCGAAGTGCCCGAGCCCGGCGGTCGGCGCGCCGACGCCGATGGCGGCGTCGGCCTCCCACAACTCGCACAGCGAACGTTCTTCGGGCGTTGGTTCTCCCATCGGGCCGAGCCTATTGGGGCCGCGGCCGGGGGGACAGGCGACGACGGGTCACCCGAACGAAGGTGGCGCGAACACCTCGGCGACGGCATCGGCGAAGTACTCGAGAGGCGGGGTCGTCCGCTCCGGGTCGAAGGCCACCATGTCGTAGAGCCGGCAGAACTCCTCGGTGCGGCCGTAGTGCTCGTGGTCACGGAAGCCGTCGCGGGCGTTGCGGTCCAGGCCGATGTGGTGCCAGAAGTAGTAGCCCTGGAAGATCCCGTGGTGGCCGACCATCCAGTGGTTGGCCTCGGACACGACCGGCTTGAGGATGGCCGCGGCGACACCGGGATGGTCCAGAGGACCGAGCGTGTCACCGACGTCGTGCAGGAGAGCGCACACGACGTACTCGGTGTCGCGCCCGTCGGCCTCGGCGAGCGCTGCCGTCTGGAGACTGTGGGTGAGACGGTCGACCGCGAATCCGCCGAAGTCGCCGTCGAGGAGCCGCAGGTGGTCCATGATCCGGCCGGGGAGCCCGGCGACGAGCTGGGCGTGGTGCATCGTGATGATGTCCCAGTCCGCGGCGGTGGAGTCCTCCATCCGCGTGAAGCCGGCCCGGGGTTCGTGCACGTCGGTCATGGCCGGATGGTACGGGAACCGCGGGCGCGGCGTCGGCGCGCCCGCCGGTGGGGGATGATTGCACCGTGACTCCCCGACCCTGGCGACCGACCCGGCGCGCCTTCCTCGCCTCTTCCGTCGCCGCCACACTCGCGGCGGCGTGTTCGGGGGGCGACGACAGCGCCGGCCCGGCCCCGGACACCACGACGTCGTCCACGCAGGCGCCCGCTGATACGACGCCGACGCCTACGCCTTCCGCAGAGCCGATACCCGGGACCACGCCCGAACCCCTGGAGCCGGTCGACCTGCCCGGCGACCCGTTCACCCTCGGCGTCGCGTCCGGGGACCCGACGTCGACGTCGGTGATCCTGTGGACGCGGCTGGCGCCGACGCCTCTCGACGGCGGCGGCATGCCTGACGAGAACCTGGACGTCACCTGGGAGGTCGCGCTCGACGTCTCCTTCGTCGGTCTGGTTGCGAGCGGAAGAACTCCGGCGATCCCGGGCCTCGCCCACTCGGTCCACGTGGACGCCACCGGCCTCGCGGCCGACACCTGGTACTTCTACCGGTTCCGCATCGGCGAATGGACGAGCCCGGTGGGACGGTGCCGGACCCTCCCGGCCGTCGGGGCCACGGTGGAGTCCCTGCGGTTCGGCTTCTCGTCGTGTCAGAACTACGAGCACGGCTTCTACGCGGCGCACGCCAACCTCGCCCTCGAGGACCTCGATCTGTTCGTCTGGCTCGGGGACTACATCTACGAGGCCGCGCCGGGCCGCGATCCGATCCAGATCCCGGGCGGGGCGGCCCGCAGTCACACCGCCGGTGAGTGCTTCACGCTCGCCGACTACCGGAACCGCTACGCGCTCTACAAGACGGACCCGAACCTGCAGGCGAGCCACGCAGCCCGGCCGTGGATCGTCACCTGGGACGACCACGAGGTGGTCAACGACTACGCGGGACCGTTCGGCCCCGACGGCGCAACCGGGGCGGTCTTCGACGAGCGCCGTGCGGCGGGGTACCTCGCCTGGTACGAGCACATGCCGGTGCGGCTCGACCCGCCCGACGGCGTCGGCTGGGACATCCACCGCACCATCGACTGGGGTGACCTGGCGTCGTTGTTCATGCTGGACGGCCGCCAGTACCGCGATGATCAGCCGACCGACGGCGACCGTGTGTCCATCCCCGGGTTCGGCGACGCCCTGCCGATCACGACGATCGGCCCGACCGCCATGGACCCCGATCACTCGATGCTCGGAGCGGACCAGGAGGCGTGGCTGCTCGACGGGCTGCGCGCGGCCGGCCCTCGCTGGAAGGTGCTCGCCAACCAGGTGATGATGCACGGCGCCACCTTGCCGCTGGGCGACGAACCGGTCGTCGTGAACGACACCTGGGACGGCTACTTCGCGAACCGGCGCCGGATCCTCGAGACCATCGCGGCCGACGGGGTCGACGACGTCGTGGTCCTCACCGGCGACTTCCACTCGGCGACGGTCGGCGACGTGAAGCCCGATCCCTTCGACGCCGCTTCGCCGGTGGTCGCGACCGAGTTCATGGCTTCGTCGATCACGTCACGGTTCCCGCTCGGTGAGAACGTCGGGCTGATCGCACCTCTGCTGACCGCCTCGAACCCTCAGATCCGGTTCTTCGACGCTCGCAAGGGCTACTGCACCTGCGAGGTCACGCCCGATTCCTGGACGACGACGTACCGGGCGATCGCCGATGCGACGGTGCCGGACCAGCAGGCCGAGACGCTGAGCACCTGGCGGGTCGTGGCGGGGACGCCCGGCGCTCAACCGATCTGAGGCTCGACGCCCGCGACGTCCCGGTCGCTGGTCAGGACCCCAGCGTCGCCGGCGCTACCGCGAGGCCGAGGGCCATGGCTCCTGCGTGGAGGCGCCGATCCCACACCGCGACGACGAGATCCGACACTCCGAGCGCACGGGCACTCGCCAGGTGGATGGCGTCGGCTCCGCGCAGTGCAAGGCGGCGGGCCAGATCACCGGCGGCGCGCTCGACGTCGACGGTGAGCTCGACAGGTCTCGTCGCGGCCCAGTAGGTCTCCCATCCACGGAGCGCGGCGGCGTGGCTGCGGCTGTCGAGATCGTCGTTCCGCTCCGCCGCGGCGAGCGCCGCACAGACCTCCGGGTAGGCGATCCGACTGGACAGCGCCGCGTCGCACCCGTCCCACAGGGCCGCTGCGGTCTCGGTGCCGTCCTCCTCCACCACCAGCTTCACGAGCGCACTGGAGTCGAAATAGACCAGCGCCATCGGTCAGCCGCGCTGCTCGCTCACACGTGAGGCGACCGGACGCTTGGATCGAGGCCGTTTCGCTCCTGCCGCGGCCGGTCGGCCGGCCGCAGACGGTCGAGAGATCACTCCCTGCTCGGTCAACTGGTCGAGGGTCGACGAACGACCGATCCCGACGACGCGCGCGACGGGCGTACCCCTGTCGGTGACCACGATCTCGTCGCCCTGTTGCGCCCGCGCAAGCCATTCACTCAGATGGGCCCGGAACTCCGAAACGGCGACGTCCATGGCCGTAACGTACATCAGACAGAGGCTGTCCTGTACAACTACACCGTGGCGACGAGCGCGGAACATGGCGCGTCCCGCACGACCTTGGCCGCGGTCGAACCCAGCTTCATCCGGTCGACGCCGGTGAGACCCCGAGTACCCAGAACGACCAGGTCGACGGGAGCGTCCCGGAGCCGATCGAGGATCACCTTCGCCGGCCGTCCTTTCAGGTGGAGCTCGCTGGCTGCCACTCCCTCGTGGGCGAGGAGCCCGACGGCGGATCCTGTGGCCGCACCGGCGTCGACCGTTCCGTCGACCACGGCGAGAACCGTCGCTTCGACGTCCGGCGCAAGGGGCAGGCGTGCCATCGCGCGCACGGCCGACAACGAGTGCTCCGAGCCGTCGACGCAGATCAGTGCCGAACGCGCCGGTCGAGCCGAGCGGATCACGGCGACGGGAGCGGCCGGCTGATGCATCAGCCACTCCGAGGTGCTCCCTTTCCAGATGGCTCGCAGATGGCCGAGTCCCCGCGACCCGACGACGATCAGCGCCGCGTCACGATGCTCGGCGAGCAGTACCCGCGGGTCCCCCGTCGCGACGAGGAAGGACAACGACGCGATGTCGGCCGGCGCGGTGGGCGAGCGGTCCCACGGCGGCGTCCACTCTCTGGGTCGGGGCGGAGCGTGCTCGGCGGGATCCGGCGTCGTCCCGGTGACGGCCTCGATGCGCCAACCGGGCCAGTGGTGATTGTTGATCCAGAGCCAGGCGACGTCGGCCTCGGGTGACCCGTCGTCGCCGAAGACCAGTAGAGGCGCTTCGGTGCTCATCGATTCGCCCTTTCGGCGTCGGCGTCGTCGGCCCGCAGGCTTGCGAAGATGGTCACGGCGAGGACGCCCGCGATGACCCCGAGGCTCACGGCAGTCGGGAAGTGGTACCACTCCACGATGATCATCTTGACACCGACGAAGGCGAGGATGACCCCGAGACCGCGGTTGAGGTAGCGGAACCGCCCAGCCATGCCGGCGAGCAGGAAATACAGGGCACGCAGACCGAGGATCGCGAACGCGTTGGAGGCGAACACGATGAACGGCTCGCGTGACACCGCGAGGATGGCGGGGATCGAGTCGACGGCGAAGACGACGTCGGTGGTCTCGATCAGCACGAGTACGGCGAACAGCGGCGTGGCGAGTAGCCGTCCCGTTCGGCGCGTGAACAGCTTCTGGCCGTCGAACTCGGTCGTGGAGGGCACGACGCGCTGCACGACCCGCAGTACGGGGTTGGACTCGGGATGGACCTCGGTCCCGTGGCTCCGGGAGATCTTGAACGCCGTGAACAGCAGGAACCCCCCGAACACGTAGAGGATCCAGTCGAAGGTCTCGAGCAGCGTCACCCCGGCGAAGATGAACAGAGCGCGCAGGACGAGCGCTCCGAAGATTCCCCAGAACAGGACGCGGAACTGGTAGCGGTTGGGCACCGCGAAGTAGTTGAAGATCACCGCCCAGACGAACACGTTGTCCACCGAGAGGCTCTTCTCGATCAGGTAGCCGGCGAGGTACTCACCGGAAGCGGCACCGCCCTGCCACCACGCCAGCACTCCTACGAAGCTCAGGCCGATCGCGATCCACACCGCCGACTCGATCGCGGCGGCGCGAAACGAGATCTCGTGGGGTGTGCGGTGGACGAGGAGCAGGTCGCCGACGAGCAGCACCACGATTGCTCCGACAAGCGCTCCCCAGCCCCACAACGGGACGTCGAGGTCCACGAACTCCTCGGCCGACGGGCCGGTTGCCGCAACGATTCCTCCGATTGCCGTCATCGGAGCCGCGTGACGCAGCGACGTCTCACAGGGACGGCAGCATGCTCACGGGTGGGCCACAGTCGTCCCCGGCGTGGGCCGGGTGAGTATGGGTCGAGCACGCTTCCATGAACTCAGTGTCGCAACGAACGGGGCTCCCTGAAACGCGGAAGCTACGCTGGCTGCTCACTGCGGGTGTAGTTCAATGGTAGAACATCAGCTTCCCAAGCTGAGAACGCGAGTTCGATTCTCGTCACCCGCTCTCTGTAACATCGCAGGTCAGAAGGCCTATTGGCCTGGTTGAGCGTGGTGCGACGGAGGCGTTTGTGCCTAGAGTGCGCCTAGAACGTCGGTCGAGAGTAGGCGCGCATGGGCACGAGCAGGCCTTTCGGCAACATCCGTAAGCTCCCGTCTGGGCGCTATCAGGCACGGTATTCGCATCTCGGGAACCAGGTGCCCGCCGATACGACTTTCGCGACCAAAGCCGAAGCGCGTGCGTGGCTGGCTTCAGTAGAGACCGATCTGGTGGCGGGCCGCCATGTCGACCCATCGAGTGGGCGGGAACGTTTCGGCGATTTCGCCACTCGCTGGCTCGAGGGCCGCGAGCTTCGTCCGCGTACCCGCGATACCTATGCCTCTCAGCTCTCCCACATCGTGGCGGACTTCGAGTCGGTCGAGTTGCGCAGCATCACGCCATCGGCGGTGCGGGCATGGCACGGCCGCCTGTCACAGTCCGGGCTGCACCCCAATACGGTCGCCAAGGTGTACCGACTGTTCCGCACGATGCTCGACACCGCCGTAGACGACGGGGTCATCCGCGTGAATCCGGTCCACATCAAAGGCGCCGCCTCGGAACGCTCAACCGAACGGCCACCCCTGGGCTGGGACGACATCGAAGCCATCGCGGACGCGATCCTCCCCCGGTTCGCCGCGCTGGTGTGGGTCGCCGCCACCTCAGGGTTGCGTTTCGGCGAGCTGACCGGGCTCACCCGCCGCCACGTCGACATCGACGCCCGGACGCTGCGCGTCGATCAGGCGTTGACATTCATCCGCGGACAGGGCGCGACTCTTGGTCCGCCGAAGTCCGCCGCGGCGCATCGCAGCGTCGTGATCCCCACCGCTGTAGCCGCCATGGTCGACGAGCACCTGAGCGCCTTCGTGAGTGACGGCCCTGATGCGCTCGTGTTCACCTCGCTCAAGGACGGCCCGCTGCTCAACGGCTACTTCGCACCGCACTGGAAACGCGCTCTGCGACAAGCCTGCATCGACGAGGCCACCCGTTTCCATGACCTGCGCCACCTGGCCGGGACCTCAGCGGCTACCGCCGGAGCGTCGCTACGCGAGATCATGGCGAGAATGGGCCACGCCTCCTCGGACGCGTCGCTGCGCTACCTGCAAGCCTCGCAGCGCCGAGACGTCGAGATCGCAGACCGCATCGAGCAGCGAATGAACAGCGACCGTCCCGCCCGCCGCTAGGCCGACGGAGACCCGGTGATGCGCCGCTAGGTGCGCCGGACGTCGATGTGGGAAGCGAAGGCCGGCGGCGACATCGGCCTCTAGCTGAGTTCCTCAGGGAGTTCTGGGGTCCATCCCGCGCTCAAGGCGGTTCACGCAGGGCGGGCAGTCGCAAGTGCCCGTAGCGAAGTCCCGCGAGTAGTGGATGAGCCCGTGAAGTGCGACCCCGTCACTGTCGAAGCGGTCCAACAAGATGTCGAGGTACTCGCGGTCTCTGGCGCCGTAGTATCGCCAGAGTGCATAGCTCACCAGGTCAGCGCCTTGGATCAGCCGAGATGCCTGAGAATCTGCAAATAGCGGGATGTCCGCGAGGTGATGCAGCTGGCCGACGCGCCCAGCGGATTCGCGCCAGTCCCTCGTCCATTCCTGGATCGCTCGCTCCTCGGTCCACACACGCTTGCCTCCTCCCACGACTCGCTGGTCGTGGATGACGAGGCCACGCTGGCGGGCAGGGGCGCTGTTCACCCTGGACAACATCGCATCGAACTTGTTGAGCACGAGTTCGTAGGCCAGCCGCTCCCGCTCTCGGCGATCGCTGACCTTCGCCGCGTCCACGACGGCTCCGAAGAACGCCAGTGGGAACTTCGCCCACCGCACCTGATATCTGCCCAGGGTGACCAGCGCTCCGTGCAACACGTCGAGCCTCGTGTTGTAGTCGACCTTCGCCCAGTCCCGTTTTCCGTTCTTGATGTCCGTCGCGTGGAGCTCGAGGTTGAGTGCGTTCAGCGAATGAGGCGGACCGGATATCCGGCCTTGGAGGAACGACTCGAGTTTCCGTTGAAGGTGGAGCGCGTCGTCTTCGTGGACGGCGAGGCCGCCCACGATCAGCGCTGGGCTCCCGCCGTGCGTGCCCGACTCATCCAGGAACAGAAGATACAGAGACCCAAGGCTACCCGAACGCGGCGAACGCCGCCCGAAGGCGGCGTTCGCTCTCAGATCATTACTGGTAGCGCAGGGACCCTCAGCTCAAGCACCGCGACGCAGTCTTGGTGGGGTCCTTGTCGGGAACCGGCATGCAGTCCTCTCTACGCCGACTACGAATATATCAGCTCGCGCGCGCACAAGCAATCCCCTTCACCCGTTGCCGCATGTCCGCCAGTGAAGGACTCTGGGACGCCAGGCCTACCTGGGACCGCGTCGAGCCATCAGATGGACGGCAGAGACGATGGCGCGCCCACCCGGCGGTGGCTATCGACTTCCAGGACTTCGGAGAGCCGCCCGGCGACTTCCTCGCCGTCTGCGACGAGGATCGGCCGGAACCAGGCTGAACCGCGGGTCACCTGTTAGGAGTGGCGGCCTTCGAGAGAGACCCATCGACGAGCCCGCGACCAGCTTGTGGGTGCAATAGCGCGGGCCAACACGCTGGGGCGAGCCTTGTTCGGCGATGCCGATGCCGCCAACTGAAGGAGCCTCGAGGACCGGCATTTTCATCAGTCTGGGGCAGGCGGGTCCCGGTGGGCGGCTACGAGCGCGTCGAGGTCTCGGCGGCTGACGAATACCCGGCCGCCGATCTTGACCTTGGGCAGGGTCCGCATGTCCAGGAGGCGGCGGATGAATCGCTGACCGAACGCGGGGGCGTATTGGGCGGCCTCGGGGATGGTCAACAGGTCAGCGGCTGATGGCGTTTCGCTGTCGGCGGTGTTGGTCATGGTCGCTCCTTGGGGGTTGGTGGCCTGCCGAGACGGGTGCGAGGGCGGTAACCCTGAGGCTCCCGTGGACAAGCGTGGTTTGTAGCGAGACCAGGAGCGTATGGACGGTCCCCTGTGGACGAAAAGGGCAGATCCTTGAATTCGATGTGGAATTCGTTGTGGAAATCCCCGCGGCTATCCACAGCCAACCTGGGGATAACGGCCAACCCGTCGGCGCGGTCAGGGAGCTGAGAGCAAGTCGAGCGGATCACAATCGAGTTGGTCGGCGAGGCGCTCGACCGAACGCAGCGACAGGTTCCGTTCGCCTCGTTCGACGCTGCCGATGTAGGTGCGGTGCACCCCCAAGAACTCCGCGAACGCCTCCTGAGACAGGCCCCGGTCACGGCGGACGCGTCGCAGGTTCTCGCCGAGACGGCGTTGCAGTTCTCCTTCGGCCACACGACGACGCTCAAGGATCGCTACCTATCTGTCGACATACTTATACGTAGCATTCACGGTGGGAGGCCCCTGACATGACCGACAACCAACCTGAACCCCTCGAAACCGGCCGTGCCCGCTCTCGGCGGCGGCCGACGCCTGGTGTCATGACCGTGGCCGTGTGGCTCGCCTGTCTGGTGGTCCTGGCATCGTGCAGCGCACGGGCGGTCCGCTCCAGTGACGGGGAGTTCGCCGCTGACGTCGGTGACTGGATCGATCCGGTGAGCTGCTCGACCGCTCTTCCTGCTGGGGAACCAGCGGGCTGGGAAGCGTGGTCAGCGCCGTGTTTCGTGACCGACACCTTGTTGATCGCCGCTCAGGGCCTCGAATGCGCAACAGGACGACGGCTCTTCGTCAGCGGATACGGATGGGGATTCGACGGCGACGCCGTGACCGCATTCGACACACCTCGACTCGAGCCCCTCGATCGAGTCCCAACCTCGGCGCTACGGGAGTGTGCAGGCGAACAGCCCAGCGTGTTCGCTGACGTCAATACCGAACTCGTCCCACCTGGGCGGTGAACCCACTGTCCCGACGCCTCCGACGCCGAGAGGCTCTGGTCGCCCCGAGCGCCGACGCCGATCCCGAAGGGACCTGTCATGATTGAGCACGAATGGGAATCTGGACCGTGGACCGGCATCTCAGTGCCCGTCGTCGAACGCGACGGCACAACCGACGGGCTCCGCATCTTCGTACTGCTGCACGATCACCAGGTCGTGCGGGCCACCCTCGACGTCCCCATGGGCGACCTCGACTGGGCCAACTGGGCCACCGGCACCGAAGCGGCCATGGTCTGCCACATGATCGGCGAACACGGCAGCCTCGATCGATTCCCGAGGTCTTGACCAGGCGCAGGTGGCCCCAACCCCGAGCGGACCGGCCGCTGGCGCGAGGGGACCGTCGGATCCCAAGTGCGGCGGACCTGGGTTGCGCCACCTCGACGAGAGCGGCCCTCCGCGCTGTGCGTGGAGGGCCGCCGGAACGAGACGAGATATCGGTGTCGGCTAGGGCTGAGAGACGACGCCAGCGGAGGCTGCGCCTGTCGATGCGCTCAGCGACAGGTTCGTCGCGTGTGAGTATCTCCCATGCTACTCAAGGACGCCATCGCTGGTCGGTGTCGAAACTCTGTGGCGACATGCGGGCTGATCCGAAAACTCGCGCTTTCCGAGTCGACGGCGAGTGCGCGACGCACCGAGACGGTCGAGTGTTCGAGTCCCCTAGGGCGGACCGTGAGGGACAGCTTTCACACCCTTGTGACCTGCTCTCCGCCTGGGGAACGGCCCTCAACGGTGTCCTCGACGCGATCGGGCGGGTTGAGGCCGGTCCGGAGCGCCCACGTCCGAGACAACTAAGGGCGGTCCGCCGGAACCACAGGCTCGACTCGGCAGCCGTCGACAGACTCATCGATGACCATGCGGCTGGAGCCTCGATCAACGAGCTTGCCGCACGGTACGAGGTGCACCGGACGACCGTCTTGAATCATCTGCGACGGCGAGGTGACGGGATTCGGCCAACCGATGCCTGACAGCCTGCACGTCGGGTGTCACCTCCACCCGCGGCAGACCGTTCCTACCGCAGAGCCGACGGCACCGCTGGGAAGACGAGGCCGGATTCGCAGACATCAGGCACGGCGAGTCGCACCTGAAGAAGTATGGCTTCACCGGAGAACATGATCCGTACATGTGCTACTGACTCACCGGGTAGCTCCTTGATTGCCTCGACGCTCGCAAGGTCCGAGTCGACCAACGTCCAGCCACCATCCCGGAGAATGGTAGCTGCGCTCTCGGGAGTTAGGTCAAGCGTCGCGAATGCCTCGACGCGCGGGACGTCGTTTTCGTCTGATGGCCCCGGGCAACCGACCACGAAGACGGAGTCAGCCGGAAATAGACCAAGCAGCTCCCCAGAACCTGCCTCAGAAGCCACAGCATCGCGCCACTCCGACTTATCGAAATTGCCAGCTTGCCTGCTGGTAGAAGAACATCCCAGCAACAGGGCCATCAAGACTGAAGCGCCTATAGCAAGTACAAGAATGTTACGCTCCACGGCTCTCCTACCCTGGATTGATCGTGCAAATCGAATCCGGTTGGCTTTCCCGGGGTACATTATCGTCAACAATGAAGCAACCATTTCCGGCTATTATATTTGCATACGCGATGCTCTGGTAGGCGGATAGCGCGTCATAGCGCGCCAGGTTGGTCGGATAGTCAAGTGCTAGCTGTATGCCAGCTTCGTTGTTGAATGTATCCATCGTCCAATCGAAGGGCGTCTGTTCAGGATTTGACAGCTCATGGAACATCAGCAGACTTCGCGCAGTAGCTTCGCCATATGTCGCGGTCAGTGTCGCTGCCCATAGCTGATGTTGAAACGCGTTACCTGCGACGTCATCGTGACCATCGTACTCGGGGAATATCGCCTCGTTATATCCCTTCGCCAGCTCGCCGAGAAGCGCTGCGTCAGCACAAGTTGAAAAGCTGTACACCGCCGGGCACAAGAGCTCTTCCGCTGAAGGTCCACTCCGGTCCTCACCACCGCCGAGCTTGGACGCAGGAGGGTTCGGGTAGCCATGGATCCACGCCTCCGCGGCGATGTCGGCCAAGACGGCCGACCGAGACGCGTCAAGAACGAGCGGCTCGTCAGGCGCCTCAAGGCCAATTGCGGTGACATGCGCAACCAAGACTAGCTCGTCCAAGTCAACGAACTGTGACTCCCCGGGCGCCTGCGGCCGCACATTCGGGTCGCTGATCAGTGTGTGGTCGGCGAGGCGGCCTGGTGTTTCTTTGGGTACCGGTGTCGGCTTGGCGGAGGTGATGTGGCCGGTGAGGTTTTGTTGCATGGCGGTCTTGGTGAGGGGGCCCACTATGCCGTCTGCGGTGAGGCCGCTTGCGTGTTGGAAGGCTTTGGTCGCGGCGACTGTCTTGGGTCCGAAATCGCCGTCGGGTGTGCCGGGGCTGAACCCTGCCTGGGCGAGGGCCTTCTGCCAGTTGGTGACCGCGGCGCCAGTGGAGCCTTGTTGGAGGTTGCTCGATCCGAACCCGTCGCGGCCCCCCGGGAGCACGCTGTTGGTGGTCCGTTGGCACGTCTCGATCGAGCTACAGGTCGCCGTAGGCCTTGCCTGTTGGTTGGCTAGATACTCGGCGTGGTTGCGTTCGCATTGAGCGAAGTCGCCGCCCTGGGAAAGACAGACGCTCATCTCTTGAGGGAGGCGTCCGGTGGGGTCCCAGTGTTTGTTGGGGTTGGCTTCGCCGTAGAGGTTCCGGTTCCCCGATTTCGGGTTGCCGGCGGTGCCTGCGTAGGTGTCGCGGCTTGAGAAGGTGCCTGAGTCGGGGTCATACCAGCGTGCGCCCATCCACACGTCGCCGGTGTCGGGGTCGGTGTAGTCGCCCTGGAAACCGGCGTCGGGGGTGTCACCGGCCGAAGTCAACGGCGCGCCCCACGGGTCGGTGAGGTTGTGGGCGTCGGTGGTCCCGTCGGTCGGGTTGGTGATGCGTTGCAGGTCGCCGTGGCGGTTCAACGTCGCGACCTTCGCCGACGACGACGGCGTGTCGAGCGCGAAGATCGACCCTGACGGTGTCAACGTGTAGATGCTGTTGCCGTCGGTGGTCGGGTTGATCGACGCGCCGTTGAACTCGAAACCGCTGGTCGAGCCGTTGCGGGCCGCGATGCGGTCGAGGCTGTCGTAGGTGTAGGTGACCGCGGTGCCTTCGTTAGCGGCGGTCATCCGACCCAACCCGTCGAACGCGTACAGCGAGGTGGTGGATCCGTCGTCGATTTCGGTGAGTGTTCCACGCGGCGTCCAGGTGTAGTCGCCTTCGGGTCCGGTGATCAGCCGGTTGCGTTCATCGTAGGTG
>JAVJTC010000006.1 GCA_040219085.1 Acidimicrobiales bacterium | reverse complement strand
GTCCCACCAGCCCCCCCTAATATTCGGGGGGGGCCCGGCGCCCCCGGCCGGCCCCACCACGCTCTCCCCTCCGGAGATCAGCGGATGAAGAGCATCTCCTGATAGGTCGGCAGCGGCCAGAGATCGTCGGCGACGATTCCTTCCAGGGTGTCGGCGGCGGTCCGCACGGCGATCATGGCCGGCAGTAGGGCATCGCGGGCGTGCGCCGCCTCGCCGAGGGCATCCTCGTCGCCTTCGTGGGCGAGAGCCGTACTCAACGTCGCCAGTGCCGCGGTGAGCTCGTTGATCGTTGTGGAGACCTCGTCCAGCACGGTCATGTCGGCGCTCTGGCCGACCGCCTGGAGCCCGGCGGCGTTGGCCGCGAGCTCTGTCTGGTAGCGCATGGCCGCTGGCAGCACGACCGTTTTCGCCATCTCGAGTGTCGTCCGGGCCTCGACGGCCACCGACAGGGTGTACTGCTCGAGGTAGACCTCGTAGCGGCTCGCGAGCTCGCGATCGTTGAGGACGTCGTAACGGGCGAACAGTTCCCGTGTCTCGTCGGTGTCGAGTTCGGGCAGGGCGTCGACCGTGGTGCGGAGGTTCTTGAGCCCCCGGGCTTCGGCCTCGACCTGCCAGTCCTCGGAGTACCCGTCTCCGTTGAACACGACGTTGCCGTGCACGGTGATGATCTCCTGGAGGACCTTCTGGACCGCCTCGTTGAAGTCCGTGCCGGCGGCGGTCAGCTCCTCGAGCGAGGTCGCGATGAAGTCGAGGGCCTCGGCGAGAGCCGTGTTGATCGCAACCATCGGCCCGGCAATCGACTGGGAGGAGCCCACGGCGCGGAACTCGAAGCGGTTCCCTGTGAACGCCATCGGGCTGGTCCGGTTACGGTCCCCGGCGTCGCTGGGCAGGTCGGGCAGCGTGTCGACCCCGATCGTCAGGGTCCCCTTCTCGCGTGAGCTGGTGACCCCACCCTTCGCGACCTGGTCGAAGACGTCGGCGAGCTGGTCGCCCAGGAAGATCGAGATGATCGCCGGGGGTGCCTCGTTGGCACCCAGGCGGTGGTCGTTGGATGCCGAGGCGATCACGGCACGCAGCAGTCCGCCGTGGACGTGGACGGCGCGGATCACCGCGGCGCAGAACACGAGGAACTGCGCGTTCTCGTGGGGGGTGTCGCCCGGGTTCAGGAGGTTCCCCTGGGTGCTGTTGCCGAGCGAGAAGTTGACGTGCTTGCCCGAACCGTTCACACCTGCGAACGGCTTCTCGTGCATGAGGCACTCCATGCCGTACTTGAGGGCCACCCGGCGCAGGGTCACCATCATGAGCTGCTGGTGGTCGGTGGCGACGTTCGCCTTCTCGAACACCGGCGCGATCTCGAACTGACCGGGGGCGACCTCGTTGTGGCGGGTCTTCGCCGGAATCCCGAGCTTGAAGAGTTCCCGCTCCGCCTCGAACATGAAAGCGAGAACCCGCTCAGGAATCGCACCGAAGTAGTGGTCGTCGAACTCCTGGCCCTTCGGCGCGGGCGCACCGAACAGCGTCCGTCCCGATGCCATGAGGTCGGGACGGGCGCTCACGAAGTGCCGGTCGATGAGGAAGTACTCCTGTTCGGCGCCGGCGAACGACGAGACCGCTCCGATGTCGGTGTGACCGAACAGCTCGAGGACCCGCCTGGCCTGGATGTTCATGGCCTGTTGCGAGCGCAGCAGCGGCGTCTTCTTGTCGAGCGCCTCACCGGTCCACGAGATGAACACGGTCGGGATGCACAGCGTGTTCCCGTTGGGGTTCTCGAGGATGTACGCCGGGCTCGTGACGTCCCATCCCGTGTAGCCACGGGCCTCGAAGGTCTGGCGGAGTCCACCGTTGGGGAAGCTCGATGCGTCGGGCTCACCCTGCACGAGGGTCTTTCCGGCGAACTCCGCGATGGCGGCCCCGTTGCCGTCGGGCTCCATGAAGCTGTCGTGCTTCTCCGCGGTGAGCCCGGTCAGGGGATAGAACACGTGCGCGTAGTGGGTGGCGCCCTTCTCGAGGGCCCAGTCCTTCATCGCCGAGGCGACGACGTCGGCGATCGCGGGATCGAGTGGATCGCCCGCTTCGATCGTGGCGATGACGGATGTGAATACCGACTTCGGCAGCCGGCTCTTCATGACAGCCTTCGAGAACACGTTCGCCCCGAAGAGCTCACCGGGCGCGTCGTGGAGTTCGAACTCGTGGTAGGGCGCCCGGTACTCGGTGACGGCGTCGATCGCCCGTCGTCTCACGCTGTTTCCACTCATGTGTCGACTCCCTCGGCAGGTGCGGTGACCTGCGGCTTCGCGGTGTGGGAGACGGTAGGGCGACGGTGTCACAGCCGTGTTTCGGGGTCGTGAATACGCCGACGCACCACGGGCCGACCTGCGACTCACGCGAGGAAGGGAACGAGCGCCCCGTAGCCGACCACGAGAGCGATCCCCTCACGGCGGGTCACGACGTGACCCGTCCCCATCGCCACGACAGCCAGCGCGGCGGCGCCCAGCGCCGCGAGCGACCCGAACGTGCTCAGCGCGACGGAATCGAGTCCGTCGGTGCCGATCACACCGATGAGCCCCCCGACGGCCAGGGCGTTGAAGAGATTCGACCCGAGCAGATTCCCGACGATCAGGTCCGCCTCGTTGCGCCGCGCCGACTGGATCACCGTCACCAGTTCAGGGAGCGAGGTCCCCACCGCCACCATCGTCGCCCCGACGAAGCCCTCCTCGAGGCCGGCCCGGTCGGCGAGGTCGAGGGCGCCCCACAGCAGCAGCTGCGCGCCGCCCACGGTCCCGACGAGCCCGAGAACGGTCCTCAGCACCTCCTGACGCAGGCCGTGGGCGGGGACGTCGGCGAACTCGGCGACATCGGCCGCCAAGGTGTCGTTCGGACTCCGACGCATGACGATCGAAAGTGTTGCGGCCATCAACACGAAGAGCCCCAACCCCTCGGGCCACGACACTCCGCCTCCCTGCACGGCGATCGCGAAGGCTCCCATCGCCACCACGGTGAGCGGTCCCTCACGGCGGACCGTGCGGGAATCGACCGTCAGCGGAACGAGGATCGCCCCCACCCCGAGAAGCAGGGTCAGGTTGGCGATGTTCGAACCGACGATGTTGCCGACCGCCACGGCGGGCTCATCGCCGGCGGCCGCGAGTGCCGACACCAGCATCTCGGGCGCGCTCGTGCCGAAGCCGACGATCACGACACCGACGACCAGCGGCGAGATCCGGGCGATGAGGGCGATTCGCGCCGCGCCGAGCACGAACTGGTCCGCGGCGAAGCCGAGTAGGGCCACACCCCCGACCAGGGCCATCAACGCCAGCGTCATCGGAACCGTCCCGAGGTCACACCTGACCCAGCCGGATCAGCGCGGACAGATCGTAGTGGTGAGCGCCTGGGAGGCAGCGGCAGCCTCACGGGCGCGGTCGCGACGCACCCGCGACGTGTCGCAACCCGACAGCAGTCGGATTCAGACAGCTGGGCGCGCTGGCGCGAGCCCCGCGCGGGTGCACAATGCGCGCGGGGGCGGATCGACTCCCCGGCGACGACCACGAAGGACCAGAGATGGCGAAGCGAAAGATCCTCCGGACACTGCTGGGCGTGCTGGCGATCGTCTCGCTGATCGCCACCGCATGCGGCGATGACGACGACGACGCGACGGGGACGCCCGAGCCCACCGCCGAGCCGACTCCGACGGCCACGGCGACATCCGAGCCGACGCCCACCGCCGAACCCTCGCCGACGACCACCCCGGAGCCGACGGCGACGACCGAACCGACGCAGACCGCCACACCCGACCCCACGGCCGAACCGACGCCCGACGAGGACATCGACGTCCTGGTCTACTTCCTCGACGGCACACGACTGGTGGTCGGTGGCCGGACCTCCGAGGACACCGGCGTGGCCACCACGGCGGTCAACGCTCTCCTCGATGGACCGCAGGGCCTCGCGGATGAGCTCGGGTGGTCGAGTGAGATCCCGGCGGGCACGACGCTCAACGGGATCGTCGTCGAGGACGGGACGGCGACAGTCGACCTTTCGGCCGAGTTCGAATCCGGCGGCGGTTCGCTCTCCATGATCAGCCGCGTCGCCCAGATCGTGTTCACCCTCACCCAGTTCCCGACCGTCGACGAGGTGGACATCAGCATCGACGGCGTGCCCGACGATGCGATCGGCGGCGAGGGATTCCAGGGGCAGGATCTGACCCGCGACGACTTCCTGGTCGCCGACTTCGTCGACGCACCGACGCCGCTGATCCTCGTGGAGAGCCCCTTCGTCGGCGAGGCGGTGGATCGACCGCTCGTCATCTCGGGACTGTCGAACACGTTCGAGGCGAACGTGCGCTACCAGGTCACCGACACCGACGGGATCATCGTGGTCGATTCCTTCACCACCGCGACCGCCGGCACCGGCACCTGGGGGACCTTCGAGATCACCCTCGACATCGGCGACATCCCCGCCTTTGCACGGGAGGGGGTCGCTTCTGTGATCGTGTTCGAAGAGTCCGCCCGTGACGGTTCGCCCATCAACGTCGTCGAGGTTCCGATCGTGATCGGCTCGCAGTGGCTGACGCCGTGACCGGATCGCCGTGCCGGGCATGATCGTGGCGTTTCGGTACGGTCGGGGGCGCTAACCGACTCCCGATACGGACTCATTGACCATGGTCGGCCTGATCAGCCTCTTCATCGTCGTCATCACGTCACTGCTGATCACGCGCGTCGCCACGGTGATGTTGACGCTCACCGGCCTCTCCAGGGAGTCCGCGAAGTTCCAGGCCCGCTCTGCCTTCAGCGGCGTCGGGTTCACCACGTCGGAGTCGGAGTCGGTGGTCAACCACCCGCTGCGGCGCCGCATCGTCATGGCGCTCATCCTCCTGGGCAACGCTGGCGTGGTCACCGTGGTCGGATCCCTGCTGCTGTCCTTCGGGGGGGTGAACGATTCCGTCGCGGCGGTCGAGCGTCTGGGGCTCATCGCAGGGGGCCTCGTACTGGTCTGGTTGCTCGCACGCAGCTCTCTGATGGACCGGGTGCTGTCCCGGGTCATCGAGCGGACGCTGCGACGGTTCACGGACCTCGATGCCCGCGACTACGTGGCTGTTCTGCGACTCGCAGGCGACTGGGTGGTCTCCGAGATCGAGTTGCGCGACGGCGACTGGCTCTGCGACGTACCGCTGCGGGACCTCGACCTCCCCGAGGAGGGGGTCGTCGTCCTGGGGATAGACCGACGCGACGGGCGCTGGGTCGGGGCCCCTTCGGGGAAGTCGGCCCTGCACGGCGGCGACGTCGCCGTCCTCTACGGGACCAAGGAGGCGATCCACCGCCTGGACGGCCGCCAACGCAGCGCCGAGGGTGAACTCGACCGGATCGCGTCGCAGATCGAGTTCACCGAGAAGTACCTCGAACAGCAGGAACTCGAGCGCCTGCGCGAAGAGCTGAAGGACGCCCACGTCCCTGAGCCCGAACTGGTCATCGACGACACGGGCCCGGAGACAGCACCCTCAGCCGGTGACGAAGCCGCTCCAGCAGGTGATGCGCACCACATCGATTCTCACGAGGACTAGCTCGTCTTCGCGTCCGGCGACCGCCCCGGAACCTCGCAGTATCGCCCCCGCCTTGTCGGTGGGGCCCGAGCCTGCGTCGCTGTCGATGGTCACGCAGACGGGGCCCGGCAGGCGCGCGGCGACAAGACCCAGCGCGTCGTGCGACACCGTCACTCCCCTGTCGGGTTCCCACGCGGCCGGGATCACGACGGGCCCGTCGACGCCGAGCACTCCGAGCCATGCTCCACGCGTGGGAGTCACCACGAGCGCCTCGTGATCGTCGCCGAGGTCCGTGAATCCAGCCGGGAGGGAGACGCCCGGCGATGCCGTCGTCGCCGGCGCCGCTGGCCGCCGGTCCCACGCTCCCGCGGCCGAGACGACCCGTCCGGCCGCATCGATCACCATGTCCCTGTTCGGCTTCACGGCGAGGAGAACCCGGCCGACCGCCGACCACTCGACGGGAACATCCCGACGGTCCCGCAGATAGCCGCGAACCTGGCGTGCGTTCGTACCCGCGAGGCGGGTCACCGCCGGTCCGGCTGCCGCCACGGCGACCGGATCCGCAAGCGCCCGGCGACCACGCCGGGCGTCGATGATCGTGACGGCGCCGCCGATCACCGTCGTCGAGTCGCCGACACCACGGGCCACGCATGCGGCGGGTGAACCGTCGAGAACGCGGGCCTTGTAGGACGACCGCGCCGTCGTCGTCCAGTACCGGCCGACGAAGTCGGTTCCCGCCTGCATCGTGACGTGCGGGCCACCGCGGCCGGAGACTGCGAAGGCGTCGAACGTCATCGCCCGGTTCTAGCCGCCGCAGACGCACACACCTCTGACCGAGCGGAGGCCAGGCCGCGCTGACACGACCGGATTTCTTGGGTATTTTGACCTTCGACCGGGCTCATGGCGCGCCGTTCGTGAGTTCACGAGCCTGGTCCGGCGCGGGCATCGCCGTCATCTCCGGAGGTGATGGGTTGCGAGAACGCGTGCTCCATCCGAGGATCCTGGTCGAGATCGCAGGACTCGCGGCGTGCTGGTACCTGTACCGGTTCGGCCGATTCCTCATCCGGGACCAGGTCGTCGAGGCCTACCGCAATGCCCACGACGTGCTCGCCTTCGAATCCGACTTCGGACTGTCGTTCGAAGACGAGCTCCAACGTCTGGTGATGTCGAACCCAGTGGCAGTCGACGTCGTCAACCACTACTACGTGTACGCCCACGTGGTCGTCACCTTGGCGGCGCTGGTATTCACGTGGTTGACGGCGCCCGAGGTCTACCGACGCACGCGACGGGTACTCGTCGTCGCGACGATGCTCGGACTCGTCGTGCACGCGGCGTACCCCCTCGCTCCGCCGCGGCTGGTGGCCCGCAGCGGTCTCGTCGACACTCTCGACCGCTTCGGACCACAGGTCTACAGCGACGATCGGTTCGACTCGGTCGTGAACCAGTTCGCCGCCATGCCGAGCTTCCACGTCGGCTGGGCGGCCCTCGTCGCCGCCGCAGCGGTCACCGGGTACCGCAGCCGCTGGAGATGGCTCGTACTCGCACACCCGGCCCTCATGATCCTGGCGGTCGTGTCGACAGCGAACCACTACGTCCTCGACGCGATCGCCGGGGTGACCGTGGTGGCAGCGGTCGCCTTCGCCGATTCATGGATCACCCGGCGCCGAATGCCCAGAGCCGAGGACGCCCTCGACCACGGCGCGGACCTCGGCGAAGTCGACGACCTCACCGGCCACGGCGCGCTCCCGCATGGTCGCGACGAACTGGAGCGTCTCGTCTACGTTCCCCGCTGAGACGCCACCGGGCGCATCCTCTTCGAGCGCCGCTTCCATCGCTGCGGCCGCGACGATGACCGCCTGGCGGGTCTCGCCCGCCGACTCGAGGCGCTCTGCGGTCACCAGCAGCCGACGTGACAGCGGAGACCGCCCGATCAGGCTCGTCACCTTCGTCTGCCACCGGGTCCGTGACAGTCGGCTGAGCGCCATGGCCGTCAGGGCCGCTGCGAGAGCGAGCAGACCCAACCAGCCGGGCGCACGGGCGAGGACCGCTGCGAGCGCCCCCGTCACCCAGCCCAGTTCCAACCTCGTCTCGAGCCCGGCGTAGGCAGCGCCGCGCGCGCCGTGCGGGGCCCGTTCCTGCACGACGTTGTCGAACGCACGCCGGCCGATCGCGACCGCGGAGCCCAGCCCGAGGGTGACGAGGACCACGCTGACCGGATGGAAGCGAAGCGCAGCGATGAACGCGACGACCGCTGGGATCGTGAGCGCGATGGTCAACATCCGGTACTCGCTGATCCTCTTGCGGAGGGCCGGAGAGGCCAACGTTCCGAGAATCCCGCCGAGTCCGTTGGCCACCAGGACGAGGCCGAAGACCCAGAGGGGTTCACCCGAGCTCTTCAGCGCGAAGCCCAGGTGGAAGGTGACGAACCCCACCGCTGCCCGCAGTGCCGACATGGCGATGCCCGCTGAGCGGATCGCCGGGCTCGCGAGCTCGATGTACTCCTCGATCGCTTCCATCTCTGCGGCGGGCGCAACCGGGGCTGTAGCGGGCGCCGGCACCTTCGTGATGGCGAGGACAGCGAACGCTGCGGCCGCGTAAGGCGCCATGGCCACCCACAGGACGACCGTCGACCCCGCTGTCTCGAGCAGTACCGCCCCCGCGACCGCGGCCAGGGCTCCGCCGACCGTGCCGATGACCGCCAACTGCGAGTTGGCGCGCACGAGTTCGTGGGGGCCCGAGGCGATCGACGGAACCAGCGAGTTCCGTGCGATCGAGTACGTCTTCCCGAGGACCAGTACGCCGAATGCAAGTGGGTACAGCCACAGAGACAGCTCGCGCCCTGCGAGTAGACCGGCCAGTGCGGCCCGGCCGAGGAGGGTGATGAACAAGACGATGCGGTAGCCGCCGCCGATCCGGTCGATCACCGGCCCGATGAGGGGCGCGAGGATGGCGAAGGGCGCCAGGGTCAGCGCCAGATAGAGCAGGATCCGGGGGCGGGCCGCGTCGAGCGAGACGCTGAAGAACAGCGACCCGGCGAGGGAGATCGCAAACATCGTCTCCGCGCCGCTGTGGAGCGCGTGCACGAGCGAGAGGCGGCCGAGCTGGTCCCGCAGGGAGACCTCGAAGGGCAGCGACGGTGCTCGGAACCTCACTCGTCCTCGACGAGCTCTGCGACGGGCAGCGGTTCGGGCTCCCCGTCGAGCCGCCAACTGTCGCCACCCCCGACGAGGGCCACCAGGAACGCGGAGTTGTCGACGAGGCTCCGGTAGACCTCGACTCGCACGACCACCGGCGACGACGCCGGGACCGCGCCCAACCCGATCAGGACACCGTTGTCACGGACCGAGAGCTCCTCGTCGTCCGAAAGCGCCTCGGCCTGGTCGTCGATGAAACGGACGTCGAGCTCGTCGCCGAGGCGGTCGATCGTGTCGACCTGAACCTCGAGCGGGATGCCGTCCTCGTGGAGCGAGTCGATGAAGACACTGGGCCCGTCCCCGGCCGCTCCGGCCGTTGGATCGGCTCCGACCGCCCACCTCACGAGTTCCTCGTAGACGGCTGCCTCGCGGGTCTCCGAGGGCGACGTCCCGGTGCAGCCGGCCGCGCCGACGAGCGCGAGCGCTGCGAGCACCGCCGATGCCATCCGATACCGGGCTTCCATCGCTCCATCGGAGCCCAACGCTCGCCGATGCGCAACACCCTGATCGGGAACCGACCCTTCAGCCATCAGTCAGGTGATCATCGGCGCTCGTCGGCGCCGACGTCAGCTCTCAGCGAAGACCCGGAGGGTCTCGGGACGCACGCCGTCGTGCTTCATCGCCTCGGCGGCCTCGGGTGTGGCCATGGCCGCCTCGAAGGTCGCCATGTCGGGAGTGTCGATGAGCACCCCGACGAGGTTGGAACCACCCGGGTCGACGAACGTGCGTACCGTCATTCCCCTGCCTCCGAAGAACTCCTCGCGCTTGGTCGAGGCGCTCCAGTGGGCGACGTCATCGACTTCGTGGGTCGCCATCAGTGTGATCATCGGATACCTCTTCGTCTTCGGGGACATGCAGAAGACCGCACGCTAACAGGGACGCCGAAGCCGAATCCCCGTCGCGACGGGCCTGTGGGTCCCTGACGGCCGGGACTGTCGCCGACTACGGTCGCGTCCATGTCGCCGCTCGCACCGACGCTCGCCGAACGATGGGAAGAGTTCATCGAAGAAGCGGATCTGCTGATGCTGCGACCCGACGACCTGGACAGATTCGCCGCATTCGTCGCCCGCGCCCACCGCACGCGGCGCGAGGATCCCGTCGACTTCGTGGCACTCCTCTCCCAAGCGTCCGAGGAGTGGTCGAACGACGACCTGGTGCGTCTTGCGAACCATCTCGACGCGCTCTACCAGTTCGGACGCCTCGTCCGCGCGGCACCCAGCTGACCTACGGTTTCTTCAGGCTCACGGGCACGATGGAACGACGCATCGTCGCGACGGCGACCCGGATCGGGCACGCGATGCGGCGCCGCATGACGAACCCCGGGTACCTGCGCAGCGTCGTCAGCCCCGACCCGGTCCGGCTCTACGGCATCGGAAACGAGCGGCACCGAAGCGCGTCGTTTCGAACCCTCGAGCTCTTCCGACAGGGTTTGGCGACCCGCACACCGGTCCGTCGAATCCTTCCTTCGTACCTCGTGGCCCTCAACCACCTCGACGAGGAGTTCGTCGACTTCGCCGGCCCGAGGGTGTTCTGCACCTACGAACCGCCGATGTTCATGACCGACGAGACCAAGCGGCTCCTCGGGACCGCCGAGGTCGCAGCGCACTGGTACCGCGGCGACGATCCCGATCCGGCCCGACGGATGGTCTACCCCGTCCTGCGCGGACTCGATCCCGCCGAGATCGCCGGACGGCTCGCGCCGACCGTGGCGGCGATCCGACCCCACCTCTGCTCCATCGTCGCCCGGTACGCCCGCAACGACGCACCCGAGTCCCTCCTCGACGAGCGGCTCGCCGTCGTCGAGGCCTTCGGTGGCAACATCGACATCTTCGGCCATCCCGGCCGCGACGGCACCAACCGCTGGACCGCGTACGACCGTTACAGGGGTCCGGTGGACGACAAGATCGCGACGCTGCGCAGCTACACGTTCACCGTCGCCTACGAGAATGCCGACGTCGCCGGCTACGTCACCGAGAAGATGCTGGACGCCCTCCGCGCCGGTTCGATCCCCCTCTACCGCGGCGGCGGCGGGCTCGCGGCCGATCTCGTCCCGCCGGACTGCTACGTCGACTGCAACGGCCTGCGACCCGGAGAGGTGGTCGAGATCGCCCAAACCATGTCACACGACGAGGTGATGCAACGCCGTGAGGCGGCCGTGCGCTTCTTCTCGTCGAGCGCCGCGCTGCGGTTCACCGCCGCTCACTGGAGGGCCGAGGTCGCCGCCCGGCTCGCCCCGGCGTCAGGGACTCGCTGAGGCGCGGTCGACCGCTGCGATGATCTCGGCGTTGCGTGGCTCGAGGCCGTCGAGGAGGTAGTTCGTGAACGCGTCCGGCCACGCGCCGGACCGCGGCGCATCGAGCCCCGCCGCGGCGGCGAACCCGTCGACGAGATCCACGAACCGTCGACGATGGGTCCAGACGAGCTCCAAGGTGCGCGACCGGATCTCTTCGGGGCCCACGGCACAGCTCACCAGCTCGTCGACCCCTTCCGCCACCGCCTCGGGCGTCGGCGGGACGATCCTCACGTAGTCGGGGTGGAAGAACTCGTCGCGTCCGCCGCTGCTCGGCGTCGAGACGACGGGTAGTCCGGCGAGCAGGTACTGGATGCTGGCGAACATCGACCCCTCGACCGCCGACAGCGCCAGCCCGACGCGGCACTCGTTGAGAGCACGGTTGACCGCCGACGGCGCGAGGCGCGGCTCGCCCCTGAACGGGTCCACGTAGAGGTGGGCGTGGGCGAGGCGCGTGCGCACCTTCGCCTCGTAAGCGGGATCTATTCGGCCTTCGTAGAACGAGGGGATCAACGCCAGGCTGGCGATCTCGGCAGCGAGCTCGTGCCGCTTGAACGACGTCAGCCGCGCGTCGTAGATCGCGTCGTGACGCTTCTCGACGTGCGCCAAGGGGCGGTAGGTCCCTTCGTGGGAGAACGCGTTCTGATTGACGTGTTCGACCCGCACGCCCGCGGCGACCAGCCGTTCGACCTCGGCGCGGTTCGGCGCCAAAAAGACGACCTCGACGTGGCGATGACGCCGCTCGATGCGGCGGACCATCCGGCGGGCGCGCTTTGCCAGGTCGTCACGGTCGTAGGTCCACGACGGCGACAGCAACAGGTGGACCGGTCGACCTGCGAGGCCGCTGAGCAGCCCGTGGATCGGCGCACGGGGGTGCCGGAACGCCCAGTCCTTGGCGTGGACGACGACCGGTCGGAAGCACACGACCATGAACGGGGCGAACGGCTCGGGTGGCCCGAGCACGAAGCGCGCCCGCCCCAGGTGGTGGCGGAGCCGCCGGACACCGTGACGGATGGAGCCGACGACGCGGATCAATGCGCATCACCCCTGTCGCGCCGGGCTCGTCCGCGTAGCGCGCGGAACAGCCCCTGCCGCTGCTCGTCGGCGCGGTACGAGAGGTTCGCGCCGTGGATCCGTCGTCGGAGCACGACCTCGTCGACACGGTCGACGCGCACGCCGAGCGCCCGCGCCCGCACGAGCCATTCCATGTCCTCGGACACCCGGAAGCTCTCGTCGAAGGGCCCGACCCGGTCGAGGACGCGGCGCCACAGGACCATCGTGACGAGACTGAGGCTGTCGGCGACCTCGCCGCCGTCGAGCCGCTGGACCCACGGAGGGGGCTCGACGCCGTCGGTGCGGAGGACCTCCTCACGACCGAGGACCGCGTCGCATTCCGGATTGCGGAGCAGATAACCGACCTGGACCTCCAGCTTGTCCGCGGGCCAGATGTCGTCGGCGTCCAGGTAGGCGACGACGTCCCCGGTGGCTCGCGCGACGGCTGCGTTGCGGGCAGCTGCGGGCCCGCGGTTGGGCTGACGCAACAGCTTCACGCCAGTCGCCGCAGCGGCGACATCCGCCGTGCGATCTCGCGATCCATCGTCGACGACGACGATCTCCACCGGGGACCAGGTCTGGCGAAGCGCGCTGTCGAGTGCCTCCGCGAGGTAGGCCTCCGCATCGTGAGCCGGCACGACGACGGTCACGAGCGGTAGGTCGGCGGTCTCGATCACCGCCACGCGCTCCCGTCGAGCAGTGCGGCGATGACCTCGGGGAGCCGGGTCGGATCGCTCGTCGGCTCCAGGCGGAACGCGGGCGTGTCAGCGAGGGCCCTGGCGATGACCTTCGCGGCGCCCGCACCTGCGCCCGGCAGCTGGCTCAGCGTGCTCGGCGCCAGCGCCCGGAACGCGACCGCCGGCGGGATCCGTTCGAGCGAAGGGACGCTTCGTCGTGCCGCACCGGCCAGGTCGGGCACGACGACAGCAGCCAGCTGCGCCCGTCGCGGGAGGGGTCGTGCCCCGCGTCGGAGGTGGACGAGCAGCTTCTCGTCATGTGCCTCGGTACGGCCGGCCAGGTCGACCGGATCGACCAGACCGCCGAGGGCCGGCAGGAGCCGGAGCCCCTGTGGCTCGACCTTGGCGATCGCGGAGATCCCGTGTACCACCCAACCGCCGTCGACAGGCTCGAGGGCGCAGTAGTCGTCGGCGAGGCAGCCGAGCTCCGAACCGATCGCCGACAGGCAGGTCGTGGACTTCCCTGCTCCTCCGGGACCGACGACGAGCGCCGCCCTCCCCTTGTGGACGACGGCGCCGCCGTGGACCACCTGGACGCCGTGGCGAGCCAGCAGCCAGTGCAGCACCGGGAGCAACGGCGCGCTCCGCTCGTACCGGGGCATCGCCGCAGCGTCCCCGGTGCAGACGAAACCCTGGGAACCGGCGACGTCGAACGCGAAGACGGTGTCGGTGTCCGTGCGGTAGTCCGCCAGCACGGTCGGGACGGTCTCCGATCCGTGAGAACGCGCTGATCGGGACCCGGCGGTCCAGGAGGACCCGGGCATCGGCCCTGCCGGTCGGCTCGCTCCCGTTTCGGCGACGTCCCACACGTCGATGACCGCAGTGGCGTGCGACCGGTCGCTCCTGTGGTGGCCGAGCGCATCGGTGACGAGGGACACGTGTTATCGGCGGTGCAGGCGGAGTAGCAACCCCACGTCCGCGATACACAGCTCGAACTCGCGGCCGCGTGGCGTCGACGACGCGGCACGGCCGGATGCGACGCGGAGGGCGTCAACGAACTCTCGGAGCACCTCGGGTGGCTCGGAGCCGCAAGGTCGTAGGTCGATTGGCGTCGCGGGCACCACCACTCCTCGATTCGCCGTCCGCAGCCTAGTAGCGTCGACCGCCGTGGCCGTACTCGTCAGCTGCATCGTGCCGACCTTCAACGCCGCCCGCTATCTGCCCGAAGCGCTTGAGAGCATCAGCGCCCAGCGGTACCGTCCGATCGAGATCGTGGTCGCGGACGACGGATCTTCGGACGAGACGCTGGCGATCTGCAGCGGGTGGGTCGACCCGGTTCGTGTGGTGTCCACCGACGGCGACGTCGGCCCGGCGGCCACGCGCAACGCCGGGCTGCTCGCGGCGAGCGGCGATCTCGTCGCGTTCCTCGATCCCGACGACCGCTGGCACCCCGACAAGCTCGCGGTGCAGTCGGCACGTTTCAACGCCGACGCCACCCTCGACGTCTGCCTCTCGCTGGTCCGGATGTTCTGGGAGGACGAGGTGGCCCACGAGCGGCCCGGCGACGACGCCGGCCCACGCGCAGGGGACGTCCCCGGCTTCGCCACGACGACGATGCTGGCACGTCGCCAGATCTTCGACCGCGTCGGGCTACTCGACCCGCGGCGCCGGTTCAGCGACGCACCCGAATGGTTCATCCGGGCCTCGGAGAGCGGCGCGCGCCTGGAGGTCGTCGAGCGGGTCCTCACGTTCCACCGCATGCACGGCGACAACCTGACGCGACGTAGCACCGAGGACTCGCGCCGCGAGTTCCTGGAGTTGATCCGTTCGTCGCTGCGCCAGCGGCGACGGGACGGAACGGCCGTTGCACCGCCCTACACCTTCGGGACACGCTCCACACCCGAGAATCGCTGACGTGCGCTTCGTATACTGGACCCAGCAGTTCTGGCCCTTCGTCGGCGGCGTGGAGGTGCTGGGGACCAAGTACGTGGCGGCGATGAGAGCGCGGGGCCACGAGCCCGTGGTGGTCACAGGCCACGGACCTCGGCGCCGACCCGACACCGAGGTGCACGAGGCCACGCCGATCCACCGGTTGCCATTCCACGACGCCCTCACATGCGGTGACCCCGCCCTCGTCCTCGAGACGGCTCGCACGGTCCGGACGCTGCTCGACGACATCGGACCGGACCTGATCCATGTCAACATCACGGATCCGAGCGTCTTCTTCCTGCTGCGGGCTCGGCACCCGACCCCCGCCGGCGACGCGCCGTGGGTCGTCTCTATGCGCGTCGCACCCGACGTCGCCGGCGCCGGAGCGGGCTCGATCCTCGGTGACGCCCTCCGGCGAGCCGCCGCTATCAGCGTTGCGTCACGTGCCGTTGTCGACGAGCTCGAGGCGCTCGCTCCGGGTGTCGCCGCCCGCAGCGTCGTGATCCCCAACGGCCTCGACACCGACGGACCGGAACCAACCGACCCGCCGACCGGTCCGCCGGTCATCGCAGGTCTCGGCCGGCTCGTGACAGACAAGGGCTTCGACACCGCCGTCGACGCGTTCGCGCAGGTGGCGCCCGATCACCCTTCGGCACGACTCGTCATCGGTGGCGACGGCCCGGAACGAACCCCGCTCGCGGCCCGGGCCCGGGCGCTCGGTGTCGGCGGCGCCGTGGATCTGCCGGGCTGGGTCCCACCGGACCGGGTCCGCTCCTTCCACGCCGCGGCGTCGTTCGTTGTGATGCCGTCGCGGTGGCGCGAAGCGTTCGGGCTGGTCGCCGTGGAGGCGATGTTGTCGGGTCGGGCCGTGATCGCCTCGGACACCGGAGGCCTGCCCGAGGTGGTCCTGCACGGTCGGACCGGGCTCCTCGTTGCGCCGGAGGATCCCGACGCTCTGGCCGCGGCGATGGCGTCCCTGCTGGACGACCCGGCGTGGGCGACCGAACTCGGGCGCGCCGGGCGGCTCCACGCACTCGAGAGGTTCGGGCTCGACCGCTACGTCGCTGAACACGAGACCTTGTATACAGACGTCGTGACATCGAGGAGGAAGTCATGAGCAATCCGGCCCGACTGGTTGTGCCCGAGGACACGATCGCCGCGGAGACCCTCGACGGCGAGACCGTCGCGCTCGACCTGGTCAGCGGCGCCTACTACAGCCTCGCGGGAGTCGCGTCCGACATCTGGCTACTGACGGCGATGGGCCTGACCGTCGACGAGACCGTCGAAGTGCTGGTCGGGCGCTACGACGTCGACCCCGAAACCGCAGAGGCCGACGTAGCGGCGCTGCGGTCGGGTCTGCTCGAGGCGTCTCTCGTCGAGGTGGCCGATCGTGCGGCACCGCCCGCGGTCCGGCTGGACCCGCCGACCGCTTCCTACGCCACGCCGGAGCTCGTCACCTACCACGACATGGCCGACCTGTTGGCGCTCGACCCGCCACTGCCCGGCTTGTCGGGCATGCCGACCACCGACGGGTGAAACCCGGCCACCCGGCCGAACTCGTGCTCGACCTGGCCAGGCTGGTCGGCGGCGGGCTCGATCTGCTGCGTTGCTGCACGGCCGCAGACGCCGATGGGGTCCGCGAAGCCTGGCAGAGGTGGAGCGGGACGACTGGGCCGCCTCATGCGTCGTCGTTCGGCGGACGCCGCCGCCGCGAGCGCGGGATGCTGGCGATGCTGTCATCGCGGCTGCGGGAGGCACAGGTCGAGACGGATGCGGAGCTCGCGACCCTGTTGCGGATGGCACTGGTCCGCGAACGGCGCCGGGCGGAGGCCCACAGGGCCGTGCTGATCGAGGTCCTCGACGCAGTTGACTCCGATGCGCTGGTCCTACGTGGTCCGCCGCTCGCTGAGTGGGCGTACCACGATCCGGACCTGCGTCACTCGGGCCCGCTCCAGATCCTCGTAGAGCCCGGCGCCTTCGACTCGGCGGCTGCGAGCGTCGCAGCGGTCACCCGGCACCTCGGGCGCGCGCCGGGCCGGGCGGTGTCGGAGCACGCGTCCGGCCTGGAGGTCGTCATCGCCACATCGCTGTTCCCCGGTCGGCTCCACGCAGTGGATGCATCATCGGTGACGGCGCAGCGCAAAGTCGTCACCGTGGCTGGTCGGCCCGTCGCCACACTCGACCCGACGCTCACGCTGCTCGAACTCTGCGTGCTCTGTTCGAGCCATCCGGGTGTGCGGCATCTCCGCTGGCCGGCCGATGCCGTGCTCGTGGCGAAGACAGGCGAAGTCGACTGGGATCACTTCGTCGAGACGGGCGTCTCCTGGCGGCTCGGGCCGGTGATCGCGTCGACGTCTCAACTGCTGCGCGATGAGCTCGGCGCTGACATCCCCGCTGACGTACCCGGGCGGCTCGTGTCCGCCGGGAGATCTGACGCGCTGACTGCAGAACTGGCCGTCGCGGCCTACCGGGAGGCCGTCGGTGGGGACCTGCGCTCGCTCCTAACCCACCTCCCCGATCCGAGGTCCCGATGGCGTGCGGTGCGGATGACCGGCCGGCCGTCGCCTGCTATGCAGCGCCTGACCGGCCGACCGTTCCGGTGGCGGGACCAGCCCGGTCGTGCGACACGTACGGCCCGCGCGTGGGTTCACCGGTAGAACGGCCTCGCGACACTGAAGAAACCGATCCGGGTCGTCTTGGCGTCGACGTGGATGGCTAAGGAGTCGTCGCCCTCTGCCAGGGCGACCATCGCCGACTTCAAGAGTCGACACATCTGTCGGGCTGAGAGGATTTGAACCTCCGACCTTCGGTCCCCCAGACCGACGCGCTAACCAAGCTGCGCCACAGCCCGTCTGTGAAGGCCACACTCTACCGGGCCACGCGCCCACGCCTACCGGCCGGACTCGCGTCCGGGGTCTGCTCTGCTCAAACCGTGACCGGTGCGGGCTCGCGGGACGCCCCGTCGTCGTCGCCCGTCGGATCCGACTCACCTTCGGAGAGACCGAAGCGGTCGTGGATACGGCGCGCCCAGACCGGAGCCCACCAGTTGGCGCCGCCCGCCATCTTCATCAGGGCCGGCACGAGCGTCGCCCGCACGACGAAGGCGTCCGCCAGGATGGCGATCGCCAGCCCGAGACCGAACAGCTTGATGAACGTCACCCCGCTCGTGGCGAAGGCGAAGAAGGTGACCGACAGCACCAGCGCGGCTGCGGTCACGATCCCGCCCGTCTTGGCGAGCCCGGCGGCCACGGCGGTGTCGTTGTCCCCCGTGCGGTCGTACTCCTCCTTCATCCTCGACAGGAGGAAGACCTCGTAGTCCATGCTCAGCCCGAAGGCGATGCAGAACATCAGGATCGGCGTGGTCGTATCGGTCAGTCCCGTGGCGGTGAAGTCGAGTAGGCCGGCGCCATTGCCCTCCTGGAAGATCCACACCATCGCCCCGAACGTGGCGGTCAGGCTGAGACTGTTCAACACGATCGCCTTGAGCGGGACGAGAAAGCTCCCGAACATCAGGAACAGCAGGATGAACGTGGCCACGGCGATCCACAGCCCGGCGAGAGGCACCAGATCGAAGATCGCGCTCTTCGAGTCCACGAGGCTCGCCGTCGCGCCCGCCACCAGTGTGTCGAAGGACGTGTCGATGTCACGGATCTCGGCGATACGCGCCTCACCGGCCGACGAGATGGGCTCGAACTCGGGAACGACGCTCAGCCACACCGACTCCCCGTTGTCGAAACGGGCCGACGTCGGATCAGGTTCCGCCACCCGGATCCCGTCGACGTAGCTGCCGGTCACCGTGTCGACACGGGCGATGTCGGTCACGTTCGACACGGCGGCCGCGTAGGACTCGACGGCTTCCGTGTCCCCGCCGATGCCGGTGGCGACCACCGGAAAGGCCGCACCCTCGTCGGAGAGGAACTCGGTGTCGATGATCTCGCTGGTGATGCGCGTCTCGTCGTCGGAGGGCAGCGACCTGGCATCGGCGCCACCGAAGTTCACGTTCAGGAAGGGCAGCCCGACGAACAACAGGACAGCGACCACGGCGGCCGTCACGACGCCCGGCCGGGCCATCACCGACGTGGCCACCCGCCCCCAGAACGGCGAGTCCGCCGACCGCTGGGCGCGCCCACCGAGGGACCACTTGTTCACCCGGGTCCCGAGGGCCGCCAGCAGCGCAGGCAGCGTGATGACGGAGGCGAACATCGCCACCAGGATCACGCCGACGCCGGCGTAGGCGAAGCTCCGCAGGAAGTACAGCGGGAACAACAGCAGCGCCGACAGCGACACGGCAACGGTGAGGGCGCTGAAGGCCACCGTGCGCCCGGCGGTTGCGACCGTGCGCACCACGGCCTGGTCGGGGTCGAGCCCGGCGGCGAGTTCCTCCCGGTAGCGCGACACGATCAGCAGGCTGTAGTCGATCGCGAGGCCCAGGCCGAGCGCCGTGACCAGGTTGAGGCTGAAGATCGACACGTCGGTGAACGCCGTCACGCCGAACAGCACGAGGAACGCCCCGAAGATCGCTGCGACACCGACGGCGATGGGCAACAGGGCGGCGACGATCCCCCGGAAGATGATCACCAGCAGCAGCAGGGTCAGCGGGATCGCGATCGCTTCGGCCGTGGCGAGATCGCCTTCGATCGTGCTCCCGATCGCATCGTAGACCGCCAGCTCACCACCGACTGCCACCTCGATGACGTCCCCGTCGGCGGTCAACTCCTCGATGACGACGCCGGCCACCTCCTCCTGGGTGTCCTCGTCGCCGGGGACCCGGGCGAGGATCAGCGCCCGTGACCCGTCGTCGGAGGCGAGCGAGGGCGGCTCGCCGAGCGACCAGAACGAAACGACGTCGGTCACTCCCTCGATCTCCGCGAGCGTGGCCTGCACGGCGGCGGCCTCCGCCGCAACCTCGGGGCTGCGAACGTCACCGCCGTCAGCGGTGACCAGCAGGAGAATGTTCGAGCGACCCGCATCGAAATCGGTCTCGAGGAGCTCGTCGGCCCGGAAGGACTCCGAGTCCGGATCCTCGAATCCACCGCCGGAGAGACGGTCGAAGACGCCTGTCCCGAGTACGCCGGCGATCACGAGGGCTACGAGAGACGAGACGAGCACCACGCGGCGCCGCCTCACGACGAGATGGCCGAGACGGGTGAACATGTGGGGGGTTCCTCCTCCGGGCGGGCCGTTCCCACCGACACCGACGACCGTAGAGAACCGTCGGTGGACCGTCGCCAGGCTTCGGGACCCTCTTCGCTTCCACTCACGGATGGGGATGCGGGCGGCTCTTCCTACCGTCGTAGGAGGACCCACTCCACCGTGAGGTCAGCCGCCCCCGGGCGTCACGACGCCGTGATCGAAGGCGTAGACGATCGCCGCGGCCCGGTCGCGCACACCCAGCTTGGAGAAGATCGCCCCGACGTGGGTCTTGACGGTGGTCTCCCCCACGAACAGATCGCTGGAGATCTCCGAGTTGGTGCGACCCCGCGCCATGAGACGCAGGACGTCGTGTTCGCGCGGCGTCAGATCATCGAGCAGACCGGCGTCACGCTTCTGGGGGATGACGACCCGCCGGTAGGACTCCAGGACCTCGGGCATGAGGGTCGGATCGAGCCACGACCCGCCGCTGGCCACCGATCGGACTGCACCGATCAGGTCGTCGGAACTCGCACTCTTCAGCGCGAAGCCGGCGGCGCCGGCGTCGAGTGCGTCCCAGAGGATCTCGTTCTCACCGAAAGTGGTCAGCACCAGCACCGGCGGGCCACCGCTTTCGGCGATGCTCCGGGTCGCTGCGACGCCGTCGAGGACCGGCATCCGGATGTCCATGACCACGAGGTCACAGGGCACCGAATCGACGATGACGAGCGCCTCGGCACCGTCATCGGCCTCGCCGACGATCTCGAAGCCCGGCTCCGAGTCCAGGATCAACTTGAGCCCTTGGCGGATGAGGGGCTGGTCGTCGACGAGGACGATCCCGATGTCACCCATGTGACCGGGCCTCACGCATCCGCAGCCGAATGCACGGGCAGGTAGGCGGACACGGCCCAGACACCGTTGCCACAGTCCACGTCGAGTCGCCCACCGACGGCCTGGAGTCGTTCGCTCATGCCGGTGAGACCGATGCCCGAGGCCGCCCCGTTCACGACGGTCCCGCGCGGGACGGGGTTGCGGATGTGCATCTCGGCAGTTCCGGAAAGGCTCACGTCGATGCTCACCGGACCGGACGTCCCGTGTTTCACCGCGTTGGTCAGTGCCTCGCGGGCCACGCCGTAGAGAACGACGCCGGCGGCGGGATCGACGGCGTCAGGGTCGCCGCTCGTGGTCAGCGAGACGTCCATTCCGGCCTGGCGGAATCCGTCCACGAGGCGAGGCAGCGCCTCGTAGCCGTGCACCGGGTCGCTGCTGTCGTCGTCGTCGCGCAACAGCGTCAGCGCGGCCCGTAGGTCGTTCATCGAACGCCGTCCGACACCTTCGGCCTCGGCCAGGGCCTCACGCGCACGCGCGGGGTCGGAGTCGAGCATCCGGCGTGCCCCCGAGAGGTGCAACAACACGACGCTGAAGGAGTGTCCGACGACATCGTGGAGTTCCCGTGCGATGCGTCGCCGTTCGTTGTCGGCTGCGGCCTCCGCCAGGCGCTTCTGCGACGACTCGAGATGGCCGATCAGGTCTCTCTGACGGCCGGCGGTCACACCGAACAGTGCCGACAGCCCGAGGCCCATCATCCAGGTCCATGGCCCCATCTCGACGTAGTCGTCGATACGGCCGACCCACAACCAGAACGGCGCGACCACTATCGCGCCCATCAGAGCCAGCGTGAGGCGCGTCGGGCGGGCCGCGCCGCTGACCACCAACGCCACGCACACGAGGAACCATCCGTCCTTACCGACGTCAGCCGCCTCGGTGGCGAGGACCGGCGCGGCGGTCCCCGCGAGCAGTAGCCACGGCGGCATCGACCGCCACAGGGCCCTCACGACCACCAGCAGCGTCGCGGGCACCAGGCAGAGCCACGCCCACGACGACGAGTTGGCGACGGCGAGAACTCCCGCGGCGACACCCAGGGCGGCGCCGGCGCCGGCGAAGTCGACCTCGTCCTCGATCCAGGACCGCATCCGCCGAGTGTACGAAACGCGCAGGTCAGGGTCGTCGGACCGCGGTGCGGTCTCCGCCTCCTCCCGTGGAAGGAGACTCAGAAGAGCCCGGCGAGGGCGATGAGGCCCTGGATCAGGCGCCAACCCAGATAGATCGAGATCGCGACGATCAGGACCCAGAAGTGCCACGGGATGCGGGTGTGGGCCGGCGCCTTCGCGATCTTCTCGTCGGCTCCGTCACCCGACCCGCCGTCGTCGACGGGACCGCCACATACCGGACATGTTCGGTCCGCGGCCAGCGCCGAGGGCGCGTGATAGCGGTCGCAGGACCCGCACCATGGCACCTAATCAGACCTTGCGGATGGCGAGGATCGCCACGTCGTCGGCGATCGGCCCGTCCGAGAAGTCGCTCGCCGCCTCGTACATCTGCTTGCACAGCACCTCAGGGGAAACCGTGGGGTCCCGCCGTAGCAACATCGCCACCCGGTCCTCGCCGAAGAGATCCGATCCGCGCTTCACCTCGGCGAGACCGTCGGTGTACATCAGCACGATGTCGCCCGAGTTCAACCCGATCTCGCGGCTGTAGTACTCGGAGCTCCCGTGGAGCATGACGAGGGGACCCGTCGCCCTCAGTGGCATGACCTCTCGGTCGTGCCACAGCCACGCAGCGGGGTGACCTGCGGACGCGTACCTGACCGTCTGGGCCTGCGTGTCGAAGACGACGACCACGAGAGAGATGAACTCCTCGCCGCGGTCACCGCTCGACATCTGCCGGTTGAGCTCCTGGAGGGCCTGGGCGGGATCACGGAACTGGCGCAGGAACACCCGCAGCAGGTACTTCGCCTGGAACGCCGTGATGGACGACTCGATGCCGTGTCCGGCGACGTCGCCGAGGACCGCAGCCACCCGTGTCTCGGCCACGTTGAACACGTCGAAGAAGTCGCCGGCCATCAGGCCCGAACCGGCCTGGTACACCTGACCGGTCTCGAACCCCTTGAAGGCCGGCAGGTCCTCCGGAGCGAGCCGTCCGGCCCAGGCCCGGGGTGCGAGGTCCTCCTGGGCGAGGGTCTCCTCGGCGCGCTTCTCGATCTCGAAGCGCTGCTGGGTGATGCGGGCCTCCCGGGCGGAGTTGCGACCCCACGTCGCCGAGATCAGGGCCGGAATGGCGACCAGGACGTACAGGGAGAGCCATCCGCGGCTCTCGGTGACCGCGACGACCAGGCTGGCGAGGGCGATGACGACGTAGAGGCCCGCTGCGTGGACCTCCTTGCGGAAACCCGAGTTGGCCAACTCGAGCGCCTCGTCGAACTCGGCCCGGTCCGCCAGGTCCGCCTGACGGCGTTGACGTTCGATCTGTCGCACGAAGCGAAGCCGGTGTCTCGCGGACCGCACCCATACGGCGGCCGCCACGAGACACGCACAGGCCACGACGACCAGGATCGGTGTCTCCATGAGGGTTCCATCGTAGTCCCGACGCGGACGAGTGCTCCGGGCACCGGTCCGTGCGCTACTCCGAGCGGTTACGCACCCGGAGCTTGATCGGCGTCGAGCCGAGGTCGAAGGCCTCCCGCAGCGCCCGTTCGAGATAGCGGACGTAGGTCTGGGGCAGCCGCCGGTTGGCGAACAGGGTGAACGTCGGCGGATCGATCGCCCCCTGGGTGGCATAGAGCACCCGCGCGCCGCCGGGTGCCGCCTGGGCGATCTGGGCTTCGCGGATCACCTGGTTGACCTGGCGGGTGGGGACGCGGCGGTGGTAATCGTCCACGGATCGACTCAGCAGGGGCATGAGCCGCTGCACGCCCCGCCCGCTGATGGCCGAGATCCGCATGATGGGTGCCTCGCCGAGGAAGTGCAGCTTGCGTTCCATGGAGCGCTCCACCACGGGACGGCTGTCGGCGTCGAGCATCTCCCACTTGTTCATCACGATGATGATCGGGCAGCCGGCCACGTCGATCCGCTCCGCCAGGCGCTGGTCCTGGTGGGTCACGCCCTGGGTGGCGTCGATCACGAGCAGCGCGATGTCGGCGCGGTCGATGGACGACAGCGCCCGGGTCATCGCGTAGTACTCCGTGCCGTCGTCGATGCGGGAACGCCGGCGCAGGCCGGCCGTGTCGACGATCCGGACCGTGCCGACCTCGGTCTCGATGACTGTGTCCACCGAGTCCCGGGTGGTGCCGGGCATGTCGTGGACGACCGAGCGGTCCTCACCGACGAGACGGTTGAAGAGGGTCGACTTCCCGACGTTGGGGCGCCCGACGATCGCCACCGAGATCAGGTCCTCGTCGGCGTCCTCGCCGAGGGCGTCGCCGGCGAGATCATCGTCGCCGATCCACTCGTCGTCGGGCTCTTCGCCCTCGGCCGGCGGCAGCAGGGCGACGATCGCATCGAGAAGGTCGCCGGAACCGCGGCCGTGCAGCGCGCTGAGAGGGAACGGATCACCGAACCCGAGCGACATGAACTCCCAGATCAGCGATTCGCGGCTCTGGTCGTCGACCTTGTTGACCGCCACCAGCGTCGGGCCCTCCCGCCGCCTCAGGAGGTCCGCGACACGATCGTCCTCGGACGTCACACCCGTGGTTGCGTCCACGACCAGCACGGCCACGTCCGCCGCGTACATCGCCTGCTCGCTCTGGCGCGACACCTTGTCGTCGAGGTCGTCGCCCGCGAGCGACCAGCCGCCCGTGTCGACGAGGACGAAGAAGCGACCCTGCCAGTCGGCGACGACCTCCTTGCGGTCACGGGTGACCCCGGGACGCTCCTCGACGATGGCCTCGCGGCGGCCGAGTACCCGGTTCATCAGCGTGGACTTGCCCACGTTGGGGCGCCCGACGATCGCCACGGTGGGAAGGGTGGTCATGAGCTGGCTCCGGAGGTGGTGGGGACGGGCGCCGCGGACATGCCGAGAGCCCGGCGTAGCGCGAGCCCGTCGGTGGCGACGACCTCGACGGGACGGGGAAGATCGGCGACGGACATGCCGTCGAGAAAGGTTCCCCCCGACAGGCAGACATCGGGGAGAAGGTACCGACGGCCGGTCGGCGATTCGGCGAGAACGGAGGCGACGTCGGCGCCCACCATGAGCCCGGCCACGCCGATGTTCCCGCCGAAGAACCGGTTGGGCACGGCACACACCTCGATGTCGTCGCGGCCGATCGCGTCGAGCATCGGCGGCAGGACCCGTGCGCCGTAGTCCCCGGTCAGGATGGTCACGGGTGCGTCGGCCCGAGGGCCCAGCATCACAGGCACGGCGCCATCGGCGTCGGCACGCAGGCTGGGCGTCGCCGCCGGGGCGACCCTCGGGGCCCGGTAGCCCTCGGCGGGCGCACCGTCGACCCAGGCGAAGAAGCCGGCAGCGGGCCCGGTCGGCTCGTCGACCTCACCGCGCAACTCGCGTTCGAACGTGCGGACCATCCCGATGCCGTCCTCGTGCATGCCGAAGTCCTCGTAGGCCTCGGCGGTGGGAAACGGGCGATCGGCGAGAAGGTGGTACTCGTCGGCGGCGAAGACCATCCGCCGGCCGAGCACGGCACTGAAGATCGCCTGCCATTCCTCGACCGTGTCGAGAACCGCCTGCGCCTCGGCGACGGTGTGCGCGCGCATGCGGGCCTCGTTCGAGTGGTCGCTGATCCCCAGTGGCACGACCGCCACCGACGCCAGTTCGGGGTACTCGTCGAGCACTCCGGCCATCGTGTCCTCGAGAACACCCCCGTCGTTGACCCCGGGACACACGACGACCTGGCCCCGGACCTCGATCCCGTGGTCCAGCAGGGCGCGCAACCAGCGGAGGCTGGTCGCCCCCCGACGGTTGCGCAGCATCTCGGCACGGACCTCGGGGTCGGTGGCGTGGATCGAGACGTACAACGGGGACAGTCGCTCGGTTACGACCCGCTCGAGATCCATCTCGGTGAAGCGGGTCAGCGTCGTGAAGTTCCCATAGAGGAACGACAGGCGGTAGTCGTCGTCCTTGAGGTAGAGGCTGCGCCGCATGCCCTTGGGCAACTGGTAGATGAAGCAGAACTCACAGTGGTTGTCGCAGGTCCGGACCGCGTCGAAGATCGCTGCGTCGACCTCGATCCCCAGGCTCTCACCGGCGGCCTTGACCGCCGTGACCTCGCGCACGAGCCCGCCCGAGTCGACCTCGAGGACGACATCGGGCTCGTCGACGAGCTGTTGGTACTCGATCACGTCGGCCGGTACCCGACCGTCGATCGTGACGATCTCGTCACCGACGGCGAGGCCGGCGGCCGATGCGGGAGACCCGGGCGCGACCGCGACGACGCGCGGGCGGGACATGGGGGCGAGGATACCCACGGGCCCGGCGACCCGACGCGTGGGCCCCGCCGACACCGGTGCACGGCGGGCGCGTCGCTAGGGTTGGGTCGTGGACGTCGACAAGGTTCTGCTCGCCACGCCCCGCGGCTTCTGTGCCGGGGTGGAGATGGCGATCAAGGCACTCGCCGTGATGGTGCGCACGTTCGAGGCGCCCGTGTACTGCTACCACGAGATCGTCCACAACAAGGCCGTCGTGCGGCGCTTCGAGAAGCTCGGCGTCGTCTTCGTCGACTCGATCGACGAGGTTCCTCCCGGGTCGCCGCTGATGCTGTCGGCGCACGGATCCGCACCCGAGGTGGTCCAGGCGGCCCGCGACACCGGCGGTTACGTCGTCGACTCGGTCTGTCCGCTGGTCACCAAGGTCCACCACGAGGTGAAGGTCCGCGCCGGCAAGGGCTACAGAATCGTCTACGTCGGCCACGAGGGCCACGAGGAGGCTGTGGGGACCATGGCCGTCGCCCCCGAGGCCATCCACCGGGTCGAGTCGGTCGACGACGTGGCCGCGCTCCCCGACTTCGACGAGCCCGTGGCGCTGCTGGCCCAGACGACGCTGTCGCACAGCGACTGGTCCGGCGTGGCGAAGGCGGCGCGGGAACGCTTTCCCGAGATGTGGACCCCCGGACGCAGCGATCTGTGCTTCGCCACCACGAACCGCCAGGCGGCCCTGCTCGACATCGCCGAGCGCTGCGACGCGTTCATCGTCGTCGGCTCCTCCAACTCCTCCAACACGCTCGCACTCGAGAAGCTCGCCCGCGAGATCGGCTGCCCGCTGGTACTGCGCGTCAACGCCGCGAACGAACTGCCCGACGATCTCCACGGTGTCGTCGGCGTGACGGCCGGTGCGTCGGCTCCCGAGGAACTCGTGGACGCCGTGGTGGCCCGCCTGAACCCCCGCGACGGGGTCGAGGAACTCGGCGCCACCGTCGAAGACGAGTACTTCCCCCCGCCACGCCAGCTGAGGGACCTCATCGGTGCCGTCGCCGGTTTCGCTGCGGCGGGCATCGGCGCACCCCTACCGTCCGGAATCACCGCTGACAGGGCGATGGCGGCCAGCGACGTGCTGTCGGCGATGGACGGCGGCCTCGCCGCCACCCCGGCCACCGACTGACTCCGATTCAGACCCGGGCGTCGACCAGCCCCACGTCATAGGCCCCGAGGCTGCGGTCGGCGGTCACAAGGTCGAGTGCCTCCATCTGGGCCTGGGCGACGAGCATCCGGTCGAACGGGTCGGCGTGATGGGGCGGCAGGTCCGCCGCATGCAAGCCGTGCTCGGCGCGAATCGGGAGTTCCTCGAATCCACTGTCGGTGAGCTCGGCCACGAGTCCGTCGGGAAACCCGATCTTTCCGCTCGCTCTCTTGATGGCCAACTCCCAGGGAGTAGCTGCCGAGAACAGCACCTGATCCGCGCCGGCCAGAGCCTCCCTGCAGTTCTCACCGAGGGCCTCGTGCCCGGCGAGCCACCACAGCGCCACGTGACTGTCGACCAGGAGCCTCACTGTTCGTCGGCAGCAGCCGAGGCGGCGAAGGCGGCCACGACCTCCGGATCCGAGCCGACGATCTCGTCAGGGTCGTCGGGCAGCTCGACGCGCCCCGCCCATCCGCCAGCCACCCTTGGCGGCCGCGGCGGAGGCCACGGAATGATCTTCGCCACCGGCGCTCCGTTGCGAGCAACGATGACCTCGATCCCGTTCTCAGCCTCGCGGATGAGCTCAGATAGCCGACTCTTCGCCTCGTGCGTGTTCACCACATGGCTTGGCATGGTCCTAGCTTAGCTAGCTCCGTTTGTCTCCAACTGGGCAACTGCCTCATGAGCCGTTCGCCGGACATCTTCGTCTTCGTCCTCCAACCGAGCCCTCATCGCCGTCAAGACCTCGTCACCACCCAAACCGCGGGACTCGATCCAGCTCCTGATCTCGAAGACCGCCGAAAATCGGATTCTCTCGACGGGGTCCGCCGACAGGACGATCAACGCGTCGCGCACCTCGCCGGGCATGGGCGTCGGCGAGCAGAATGAGAGCACCTCGGTCATGGCATGACGAACCCCGGGATCGGGGTGATCAACGAGCACTATCGTTGGTTTCACCGCTTCAGCGGTGCCCAACCAGGCGACCGCGCTCAGGTGTATGGCGAGTTCATCCGCTTCGGCGCTGACGTCCAGGGCGGTCAGCACCAGCTGCGCCGCAGAGTCCCTCTGGGTATCGATCTCCCGGAGGATCCGCAGCCCAACCAGGCGACGTTCCTTACGGGCGGCAGAGAGGAGAGCGGCGGCCGTTCGAAACACCTCGTCACGATCAGGCCAGCGGAGAATCAACTCGAACAACGGGAAGTTCTGAACTGCGTCGGTCGTGATGAGTTCCTCGAGCTGAATCTTCACAGCCTCGTCGATGACGAGGTCGATCTGATCAGCCACCATGTTTCACCGCTCGTTGGGCGAGCCCGCCCAGACCTGCGCTTCGTCGAAGAGGCCCTGGAGCGTCTCGCGCAGGTCCTCGGTGGCCTTCGTGATCGCCTCGCGCGAAACCCGGCCCCTCTCGTTGGGCTCGGGCGGCCAGGTGAGCTCGCCCGTGACGAAGCGGATGGCACGGGGCCGCGGGACGACGGTGCCCTTCGGCATCGCCTGCTCGCTGCCGCCCACGCCGAGGGGCAGGATGGGCACGCCGGTGCGTACCGACAACCACACGGCGCCCTCGAGAAGGGGCTGCACCCTCGGCCCCTGCTTGCGTTCACCCTCAGGGAAGACGACGAGCGCCTCGCCCCGCTCCAGGCACGCCGTGGCGTAGCCGAGGGCTTTCCGGTCGAGGCGGTCGCGGTGCACGGGGAATCCGCCGAGGGCGACGATGAAGCGCGTCCAGAACGGACTCGTGAACAACGAGTCCTTCGCCATGTAGCGCAGCTGCCGGTGCGTGTAGGACCCGACGAGCGGCGTGTCGAGATTGGAACGGTGCCCGGCCGGACAGATGATGACCGGTCCCTTCATGGGGAACCGCTCACGCCCGCGCGACCACGTTCTGAAGTAGAGCCGGAACACGATCTGCGCGAGCCGGTGCAGCACGAAGTAGACGATCCGTTGGCGCCACGACTGGGGCCGCCCGAACTCGACGCCGCCGAAACGGGCCTCGTCGTCGCTCACGGGTCCACCTCCCTCACCGGACGACCTCGCGCGCCAGTGCCACCACCCGTTGAACCACTTCGTCGACGGTGAGGTCCGTGGTGTCGATGGTGACGGCGTCGGCCGCGACGGTCAGGGGATCGTGCTCCCGGGTGGAGTCCGCGTGGTCACGGGCCGTGATCTCCGCCTCGATTACGGCGACGTCTCCCCCGCTCTCGGCCGCCCGACGGCGCGCGCGCTCGTGCGCCGACGCTGTCACGTAGATCTTCAGACCGGCGTCGGGAAACACCGCCGTGCCGATGTCGCGGCCCTCCAGGACGCCGCCTTCTCGGTCGAGTCCCCACTCGCGCTGTCGTACCCGGAGGATCTCGCGAACCTGCGGATTGGCCGCGACCGCGCTCACCGCTCCGGTCACCTCGGTGCCCCGGATCTCCGCGGTGACATCCGTTCCGTCGACGACGACCGTGCCGGCATCGATCTCGATGGACGCGTCCGCAGCGGCCTCGGACACCGCAGCCGTATCAGAGGGGTCCAGGCCACGGCGCAGGACAGCGCAGGCGACCGCCCGGTACATGGCGCCTGTGTCGAGGTGGTCCAGTCCGAGCTCCGCGGCCACCAGGCGAGACAGGGTGGACTTACCCGAACCCGCGGGGCCGTCCACCGCGATCACCCGCTGGGAACCGCTCACGACGCGTCACCACCGTGACCGGTCAAGGAGGCCAGATGGGCCCGGAAGTCCGGATAGCTCGTGGCGACGGCGTCGAACCCGTCGATGACCGAGTCCCCGTCGGCGACGAGGGCGGCGACGGCGGCGGCCATCGCGATGCGGTGGTCGCCGTGGGAGTCGATCGTGACGGGCTCGGAGACCGTCACGCCGACCACGTGGAGTTCGTCGTCGGTCACGCTGACCCCGGCGCCCATCACCGCGACCAGTTCGCTCGTGGTCGCGAGGCGATCGGATTCCTTGTGGCGCAGTTCACCGACCCCGCGGAACCGGGTGACACCGTGAGCGCGGGCCGCGGCGACCGCCAGGATCGGGATCTCGTCGATGAGGCCCGGCACCTCGTCGGGGCCTACGTCCGTGCCGTGGAGGTCGCTCGAGCGGGCGGTGAGCGTCCCGGCGGACCGGTCCACGACGAGATCGGCACCCATCCGGACGAGGACGTCCACGAACTCGCCCCGTGCCGGGCCGAGGTAGACGTTCGGCACCGTGACCTCGCTGTCGGGGGCGATCAGCCCGGCGACGACCCAGAAGGCGGCCTGGGATGGGTCGGCCGCCACGGCCACGTCACAGGCCACCGGGATCGCGGCCGACACCGAGATCCGACCTCCGTGCGCGTGCACGGGCACACCGAAGACCTCGAACATCTCCTCGGTGTGGGCCCGGGTGGGCGTGGGTTCGACCACCGTCGTCTCCCCCGGCGCGAAGAGACCGGCGAACAGGACCGCGCTCTTGACCTGTGCCGAGGCGACGGGCAGCTCGTAGGTGATGGCGTGCAGCGCGGCCGGGCGGATCACGAGGGGGGCGAGACGGCCCTCGTCACGTCCGCTGATGTCGGCGCCCATCTGCCGCAGCGGCTCCACGATCCGGCCCATCGGGCGACGGCGGATGCTCTCGTCGCCGTCGAGGGTGGTCGTGAACGGGAGCCCGGCACACAGACCGGCGAGGAGTCGGATCCCGGTACCGCTGTTGCCGACGTCGATGGGGCGGTCCGCGCCGGACAGGGTCCCGCCGTCCACGACGACCTCGGTCGTGAATCCGGCGGAGTCGTCCACGCGGGCGCCGAGCGCGGCCATCGCCGCTGCGGTGTGCCGCACGTCCTCCCCGCCCGAGAGGCCGGTGATGCGCGAACGACCCGGGGCCAGACCCGCCAGCATGAGCGCGCGATGCGAGATCGACTTGTCACCCGGCACGCGCACAGTTCCCCGCACCGCTGCCGGGCCGGTGACCACGACACGATCGCTCCCCGGGTTCATGCGGCGGCGTCCGGGGTCACTTGCCGGTGTCCAGGGTCATGTGCCGATGTCACGGGTGGTCGGGCGGTACGAGTTCGCCATCAGAGCGCCCGTGAGACGCTCGGCCAGACTGGTCTCGACGATCATCTCCAACACGCCGGCCGCGCCCTCGCCGGAGTGCGAGATCGCAACGTCGAAGATGTTGACGCCGATCTCGGTAGCGAGCGTGGTGATCCGGGCGAGTTCGCCCGGCCGGTCGAAGATGGGCACACGGATCTCGCTGAGAGCGACGTCTGCGGGAATCCCGGTGGGCAGGTTGACCCGGGCCTGGCGGGCGGCGTCCAGCAGCGAGACGATCCCCGCCCGGTCGGCGTCGGCCACGAGCGACCGCACCTGCCCGAGCGAGCCGATGAGGCGATCCAGCGACGCTGTGATCGCGCTGCGGTTCTCCGCGCAGATGTCGGGCCAGATGTCGGGCGGGCTCGCGGCGATCCGCGTCATGTCCCGGAATCCCCCGGCGGCGAGGCGCAGAAGGGCACGATGCTCGACGGAGCGGTCGGCCGCCATCGCCATGAGTGCGGCGGCCGTCAGGTGGGGGACGTGGGACACGTCTGCGACGATCGCGTCGTGTGACGCCGGCTCGAGATCGATGACCTCGGCTCCCAGAGACGAGACCATCGCCCGAACCGTCGTGTAGGCGTCGTCGTCGGTCACGTCGGTCGGGGTCAGGACCCACACCGCACCGTCGAACATCGCGGGCGTCGCCCCTTCGATCCCGTCCTGTTCGGAGCCGGCCATCGGATGCCCGCCGACGAAGCGGGGATCGTCCACGGCACCCACCACCGGCGCCTTGACGCTGCCGACGTCGGTCACGACCCCGGCGACCCGCCCGAGTACATCCGCGACGACGGCCGCCACGGACCCGACCGGCGTGGCCACCACCGTGACGTCGGCATCCGCGTCGAGACCGATCGCGTCGAGCGCTCCGACGTCGAGTGCCCGCGCCGCCCGCGCGTCGTCGAGATCCACACCCGACACGTGCCACCCGGCGGCGCGCAGCGCCATGCCGACCGACCCGCCGATCAGCCCGGTCCCCACGATGTTGGCGCGAGGGGTCCTGTCGCCGGGCGAGCTCACGACAGATCGGGTCGGAGCGCGGCTGCGGCGTGCAGGTAGACGTGACGGACCTCGGCCCGCGACCGCTCTGTGTGGAAGTGCACCATGACCCGGATGCACAGTGGTGTGGAGCCGGGGACGGCCATCTCCCGCGCGCCGAGAAGCGGCACGTCGTCGAGTCCCATGTTGCGGGCCGCGGTGGCCGGGAACATCGCGTTGACGTCGTCGGTGGTCGTGAAGATCATGCTGACGAGGTCGTCGTCGTCGATGTCGTTCTCCGCGAAGATCCGGCGGAGCACCTCCCGCACGCGGGCGTCGATCTGCTCGGTGGTGTCCTCGTCGATCGTCGTTGCGCCTCGCACGGCGCGAAGGGCTCGCGACACGGCCGGAATGCTACTGCCCTACCCCTCGGACCCTGCAGTGGGTTCGGTGTCAGGCGCGCCCGGCGTGGATTCACCCTCCCCGGTGGGAGCGGCCGCCACGGCGAGGGAGCGCACCTCGGCGGGGGTCAACGCACGCCACTCCCCCGGCTTGAGGGAACGGTCGACGAGCGGGCCGATCCGGGAGCGGACGAGGCGGCGCACCGGGTGTCCGACGGCCTCGCACATGCGGCGGACCTGCCGGTTGCGACCCTCGTGGATGACGAGCCGGATGACGCCGGGAGCCACGAGCGACGCCTTCGCGGGAGCCGTCACCCCGTCGTCGAGTTCCACACCCTCACGCAGTCTCCGCAGGGCGCCACGCGACACCTCACCGTCGACCTCCGCGATGTACTCCTTGTCCACCCCGAAGCTCGGGTGCGTCAGCCGGTGGGTGAGGTCTCCGTCGTTGGTGAGGATCAGGAGGCCCTCGGTGTCCATGTCGAGGCGACCGACCGGGAAGACCCTCGGCTCGGCGGGCACCGCGTCGAGAACCGTGGGCCGCCCGTGGGTGTCCACGGTGGTCGTCACGACGCCCGACTGCTTGTTCAACAGGTAGTGGACCAGGTCCGCCCTGGTGGCCAGGGGGACACCGTCGACCTCGATGAGATCGGTGTCGGGGTCCACCCGGCGGCCCAGTTCCGCAACCTCGCCGTTCACCGAGATCCGCCCTTCGGCGATCAGGTCCTCGGTGACGCGCCGACTCGCGAAACCCGCCCGGGCGACCACCTTCTGCAGGCGCTCACCGTCGCGGGGAACGGTCATCGCCGTGATCAGTCGTCCGGGTCGAGGCGCAGACCCTGCTCGAGGGCCTCGACCACGTCGGCGTCGGGCACGAACTGCCCCAGCGGCGGCAACTCACCGAGATCGTCGAGCCCGAGCCGCTCCAGGAACAGATCGGTGGTGCCGAAGAGGGCCGCGTTGCCCGGTCCCGGGTCACGGCCGAGTTCGGCCACCAGACCACGCTGGGCGAGGGTACGCATCACGCCGTCGACGTTCACCCCGCGGATGGCGGCGACCTGGGCCCGCGAGATGGGCTGCTTGTAGGCGACGATCGCCAGCGTCTCGAGCGCGGCGGCCGACAGGCGGGCCGCCTGACCGTCGATGACGAAGCGCTCGACGTAGGGCGCCATGTCGGGGTGCGACTGGAACCGGTAGCCACCGGCCACCCGGGCCAGGACGAACCCGCGTCCCTCATAGGAGTCGGCCAGGTCCGCACAGACCGCCTCGACGTCGGTGACGGGCATTTCGAGGAGCTGCGCGAACAGCGACGGCTCGACGGGATCGGTCGCCACCATGAGCACGGCCTCGATGGCGCGCCGGGCCTCGACGGTGCGATGGTCGTCGCTGGTCACGGATTCCTCGTTCGTCTCGGTCACGTCATCCCTCGTAGGTGTCGACGGCACCGGCCAGGATGTCTTCGTCGTCCCCGCCGGTCCAGCGCACGGTGATGTCGCCGAACGTCTTCAGCTGGTCGAGTTCCACGGCTCCCTGCTTGTAGAGCTCGAGGATCGCGAGGAAGTAGATGACAACCTCGACGCGGTCCACGAGCTGGGCGGTCAGCTCACGGAATCCGGCCCGTCGAAGCCGGTGCAGTTCGGTGGCGAGATCCCCGACGGCGTCCGCCACGGTGAGACGGATCGGCGCGATGTGATCCAGCGAGACCTGTTGGCGGGGCTTCGGCGCGATCGCTCTGAGGTAGGCCGCGCGGATGTCGTCCGCCACGACGTTCTCGAGCGGGTCGGGCATGAGCCCCTCGAAGGCCTCCTCGAGCCCCGCTCGCCGGGGAACGGAGCGTCCGGCCACCCCGGCGAGGCGCTCGAACTCCCGTGAGGCGTCCTTGAACGTCTTGCACTCCAGCAGCCGCGACAGCAGGAGATCGCGTTCCTCCCAGAGGGCCAGCTCCTCGTCGAGGTCACCATCGACCTCGTCGGGCAGGAGGCGGCGGCTCTTCAGCTCGACCAGGGTGCACGCGATCAGGAGGAACTCGGTCGCGAGTTCGAGATCCATGTTCTCCATGCGCCCGAGCTCGACCAGATAGGCGTCCACGATCGTGCACAACGACACTTCGTAGAGGTCCACCTCGTCGCGCAGGATGAGGTGGAGCAGCAGGTCGAAGGGACCTTCGAACACAGACGTGTGCACATCTACGGACATCGTCCACGACCCTATTGGCCCCGAGGCGACGCGCCGCGGATCCGCCCCCTACGGTCGGCACCGTGACTACGACCGGCATCGTGTGGTTCAGACGGGACCTGCGGCTTCACGACAACCCCGCACTGGATGCCGCATCCGCGCTCTGCGACGACATCGTCGCGCTCTTCATCGTGGATCCGGCGCTCTTCGACGCGGCGGGGCCGTTCCGTCGCCGCCAGCTGGTCGCCCACCTCCACGCGCTGGCAGCCGACGTCGCCGAACGTGACGGCCGGCTGGTCATACGTCACGGCGATCCCGTCCAGATCGTGCCCACTCTGGCCGCGGAGCTCGACGCCGGTGTCTGGGTCAACGCGGACGTCACCCCGACGGCCGTCGCCCGTGACGACGCCGTCGACGAGGCCCTCGCCGCGGAAGGTCCCGGCGGCCCGGTTCACCGTTTCTGGGGAAACCTGGTCCACGAACCCGGTGCCGTTCTGACGCAGGCCGGGCACGTCTCACGGGTCTTCACCCCGTTCCACAAGACCTGGGCGGTGACCGATCGGGCACCGTGGCCCGCGGGGGCAGAGGCTCCCGTCCTTGCCGACGTCGCCACCGACGAGCTGCCACAACTGGACGCCGAACCGCCGATGGAGGGCGGCGAGCGGGCCGCTCTCAGCCGCCTGGAGGCGTGGGCGGCGGGTCCTGTCGACGACTACCGCGAGGTACATGACATCCCGGCGGCGGAAGCGACTTCGCAGCTCTCGGCGGACCTGCACTTCGGCACGCTGTCGGCGCGGCGCGTCGCGGACGAGGTCGGCGACGCCACGCCCGGACGGGCGGCGTTCGTCCGCCAACTCGCGTGGCGGGACTGGTATGCCCACCTCCTCGCCGCCCATCCCACACTCGTGGAACGACCGGCCAACGACGCCTACGAGACGCTCGAGTGGAACAACGACCCCGACGAGATCGACGCCTGGAAGCAGGGCCTCACCGGCTACCCGATCGTCGATGCTGCGATGCGTGAGCTCGCGGCCACCGGGTGGATGCACAACCGGCTGCGGATGATCGTGGGCTCGTTCCTCGTGAAGGATCTGCTCGTGGACTGGCGGATCGGCGAGCGCTGGTTCCGCCACCTCCTCGTGGACGGTGATGTCGCCCAGAACAGCGGGAACTGGCAGTGGGTGGCGGGCACCGGCCACGACGCCGCGCCCTACTTCCGGGTGTTCAACCCGGTCACCCAGAGTCGCAAGTTCGATGGGGACGGCGACTACATCCGTCGTTGGGTGCCCGAGTTGCGCTCCCTCGACAGCTCGGCGATCCACGCTCCCTGGGAGGTCGGCCCGCTCGAACTCGCCGCCGCCGGCGTCACCCTGGGTGAGGACTACCCGGAGCCGATCGTCGACCATTCCTGGGCCCGGGACCGTGCGGTGGAGACCTACGCGGCCGCCCGGGAGCGGGCCGACTGACCTGGGCGGGTACGCTCGCCGCCCGTGGCACGAGTCTTCTCCGGTATCCAACCTTCTGGCGACGTCCATCTCGGCAACCTGCTCGGCGCGCTCCGCAACTGGGTGCGGGACCAGGACGAGCACGACGCCGTCTACTGCGTCGTCGACCTTCACGCGGTGACGACGCCGGCCGGCGCCGACGGCCTCGAGGCGGCCACGCTGAAGCTGTCGCAGGTGCTCGTCGCAGTCGGCATCGACCCGGCCAAGGCCACGTTGTTCGTGCAGAGCCACGTCCGTGAGCACTCCGAGCTGGCCTGGCTCCTGCAGTGCACCGTGGCCTTCGGTGAGCTGCGCCGGATGACGCAGTTCAAGGACAAGTCCGACGGCGCCGACTTCGTCTCGGCCGGCCTGTTCACGTACCCGGCTCTGCAGGCCGCCGACATCCTGCTCTACGACACGGACAAGGTGCCCGTCGGCGACGACCAGCGTCAACACATCGAGCTCACCCGCGACATCGCCGAGCGCTACAACAGCCGCTGGGGGCAGACCTTCGTGGTTCCCGAGCACGTGATCCCCGCAGCGGGAGCACGGATCATGGACCTGCAGGAACCGACGAACAAGATGTCGAAGTCCGCGGGTGACGCGCCCGGAACCATCTGGCTGCTCGACCCACCGAAGACCATCGAGAAGAAGATCAAGCGCGCCGTCACCGACAGCGACAACGCGGTCTTCTACGACCCGACGGAAAAGGCCGGCGTCTCTAACCTGCTCGACATCCTCGGAGCGGCCACCGATCGCGATCCGGTCGCCCTGGCCGACGAGTACGAGCAGTACGGGCCACTCAAGTCGGACTGCGCCGAGGCCGTGATCGAGCTACTCGCACCCATCCAGGACCGTTACGAGGAACTCTCCGCCGATCCGGCCGAGACGCGCCGGCTGCTGGGGCTGGGCGCTGAACGCGCTCGCGAGCGCGCATCGGCGACCGTCGAGCGGGCCAAGGCGAACCTCGGTTTCCTGGCGGGCTAGCGGCCGAAGCCGCCGAAGATACGTCGCAGGATGTGCAACAGGCGGCGGAGGTAGAAGAGGATCCCGCGATCCTCGTCGTCGTAGAGCCAGCTGCTGTCGCTGACCTGAGCACCGGCCTCCGAGTCGTCCAGTGTCACAGCCACGACCGTGGGCACTGCGAACACGCCGGCAACGCCGGCCATCTTCTTCAGGAATTCGCGCCGGTCCGGATCGACGCCCCGCAGTGGGTTGTCGACTCCCGCGGGCTCGTCATCAGAGCCGTGTTCGTCCGCCATCGCAATACCTCACGTTCGTCAACCGTCCCCGAATCCAGGACAATTTAGCCCACTGATCACCCCACATGCCACCATCTCGACGTGGTCCCCGGTCCCGAACGTCCACTCGAGATCTACGTGAGCTACGGAACGGTCAAATCTGCGAGCACCTTCGCTTTCGAGCTCACGAAGCGCATGTTCATACAGAACGGCTTCGAACAGCCCCGGCTCAGCGACGACGCGGTCGAACCCGGGCACAACATCAACTTCGTGACGAGGTGGGACGAGGACCGCGTCGACGCCCTCAGAGCCGAAGCCCAGCGACATCACACGGTCCCTGTGCTCAAGACGCACGCCCGGCCGAGCCGGCCCATAGTCGAACTCCTGGAGTCCGGCGTCGCGGCAGCGCACGCTGTGTATCGGGACCCTCGCGACATGGCTCTGTCCCTGATGGACGCTGGGCGCGCCGCGCGTGCGAAGGAGCGCCGGGCCTTCTCGGAGATCGTCACTCTCGACGACGCGACCGAACACGTCGAAAGGCACCTCGCGAATTTCGACCTCTGGACGGGACTCACCGGTGTGGAGCCCGTGGACTACGCGACCGTCACTGCCGACACGGCATCGTTCGCCAGTGTCCTCGGTGACCAGACAGGTCTGACCTTCGACCACGAGGCGGCGACCGCACACGTGACCGAGAACGAGTTCATCCAGTTCAACCAGGGTCACCAACGCCGCCACGAGAGCGAGATGTCGGCGGCCGACTCCGAGCGGATCGTCGAGCGCTTCGCGTCGTTCTACGAACGGTTCCCCGGCCTGAGATGACGACGATCTCGGTCCGATCGACCGTACCGACAGCCGGGTTCTGGCACTTCATGCTCGGCGAGTTCGTCCCGCTCCTGGCGACCATCGCCACGGAGGAGCCCGACACCGTCGACCTCTACTGCGGACACCAGCTCCCATTCCTCGGCTTCTACGACGAGCTGACCGCAGGTGGCATCGAGGTCCGTGTGCACCCGCTCGAGAATGCCGGATCCGGTGTCGCGCAGCTCCCGCGCTGGGACCGGGCCACGTGGCGGTCCATCCGCAACACCACGCTGACCCGGGAGCACCTGGATGCGGCGCGACGTTGGGCCACCGAGCTGGCCACCGGACTGGGCCCACCGGAAGCGACCTCGATCGTGGTTCAAAGGCGAGATGCCGATCCGGCCACGGGTCGAGCACTGGGACGGGAGAACTACGGACCCGACCGGAGGAACGTGACGAACCTCGACGACGTTGCTTCGGCCCTCGCTGCCGAGCACGGCGGGACCCCCGTGTCGCTGACGTCCGCCCTCGACAAGTCGATTCTCGAACAGATCCGTGATCATGCGGACGCGGCGGTGCTCGTCCTCGGGCACGGGGCCGGAGCCGCCCACATGTGCTGGATGCAACCGGGCGGGCTCGTCGTCGAGATCGTACCCCGCGCCAAACTGTCCCGCCTCGGTGCCCCCGCCCTGGGCTCGACTCTGGGTCTGCGCGTGGAGCGTCTCGTCGTCGAGCACAAGCGCGACGTCGTCGACGTCGACGCGGTCCGAGCTCTCGTCGCCTCGCACCTCGTGCCCACCGCACCGAGGTCGCCGGCGCCAGCCAAGACGCACCGGCGGAGACCACCGCGACATTCGGCGCGTCTCGTCGAGAACCTGAAAACGCTCGACCAGTTCGCCATCACGTGGGAAGAACTCACGGGCCGCCCCAGCCGCGAGCCTCATCCGCTGCAGGCGTCGCGCCTGCACCTCCACATACCCAAGACCGGCGGCACCACCTTCCAGGCGATCATGGCCCGGAACCACGCTCCTGGCCACACCGTGCATGTGAACGCTCCACGACTCAGCCGCGATCAGACCGTCGCGGCGCTCACGGCGTCCGCCCTGGCTCGTGAGAGCCGCGGCCCGGGGCGCCCGCCGGCAAAGTTCGCGGTCACAGGCCACCATCACATCCACGGCCAGATCTACGGCCTGATCAGATCCCCGTTCGTGCACATGACCATCCTGCGCGACCCGATCAGGCGGGTGATCTCCCATCATCGTTACCTCCGCACCTCGCCGAACCACGGCATGCACCGTCTCGCGATGGACAAGAACCTCCGCGACTTCGTACTCGACACGAGTACCCACGAGACAACCAACGGGCAGACGTGGCGTCTGGCCGGTGGGCCCCGGGCTCAGCGCGGTGAGGCCGACGAGGCATTGCTGGCCCGGGCAAAGGAGAACCTCGCATCGCGGTTCACCCTGTTCGGTCTGACCGAGCAGTACGACGCTTTCCTCGTCATGTGCCACAGGGTCCTGAAATGGAACGAGATCCTCTATCTCCGGCGCAACGTCACACCCCCCGCCGCCGGGTCGAACGGTGCGAGCGAGGTCATCGACGACGAGACCATGGCGACGATCACGGAGGCGAACCGTCTCGACATCGAGCTCTACGGGTTCGCCGTGGATCTGTTCGAGGAGCGCCTGAGCCAGGTGGCCATCACACCAGCGGACGTCGCGCGCTTCCGGACACACAACACCACCTATGGCGAACTCGTCGCAAGACCATGGTGATCCGAAGGGATGCCCTCGGAGCGGGCGATGGCCCCCACCGGGAAGCGAACGTGGCACATCACCCCACCCGGCGGTCAGGTTATGAGGCCTGCCTCGGCGAGCTTGCGGAGCCCGTCGAGGGTCCTCTGGACCGGGGGCTCGCCGAGGTCGAAGAGCTCACCCACGGCCGCCGCCAGGGCAGCCACGTCGCGGGTGCCGTCCGCCAACTCGAACAGAATCGCTCCCGTGGGATCGAGGTAGGCAACCCGACCGGCCTCGCGCACGTGCACGATGATCCCGTCGTCGGTCCGCTGGACCTCCGCTCCGTCCACCCGCTGAGGGTTCTCACCGCTCATCGTCCGAGCGACGGTAGCAGCCGATGACCGTCGCGGGAATCAGGTACATGGCGGTGGCACCGGGTACCGGGTACGGCGAGTCGGCCGAGGAGTACATCACGGCGCTAAGAGCGACCGGCATCCCGGTTTCGTGGACCCCGCTTGTGAACGGCAGCCGATTCCGGGGGGAGGTCCGCGTCGCCCCCTTCGAAGGTGACGAGGTCGGCGGCTGCCGCCACGACGACATCTGTAACGCAGAGATCGATCACGACACCGTCATCGTCCACATGCCGCCCCGCCGGTGGGAGGGGTGGCTGAACCACCTTCGCGACAAGCGCCTCGTCATCTACTGCACTTGGGAAGCCGATCGCATCCCACGGCACTGGCCGAAGATCCTCAACCGCTTCGACCAGGTACTCGTGCCATCGTCGTTCAACAGGGACTCGTTCATCGCATCCGGCGTCACCACACCGGTCTCGGTCGTCCCTCACATCGCGCCGGCCGATCCGCCCGAACCCGCTCCGCCGGGCCGCCTCGGCGACATCGACGACGAGTTCGTCTTCTACTCCGTCAACACGTGGACCACCCGTAAGGCCGTCCCGGAGACCCTCACCGCCTTCCTCGACACCTTCACCGCCGACGACGGGGTCGCGTTCGCCCTGAAGACGACTCCCCACGACCACATTGCCTCTGAGCGGCTCCGGCGCGACAAGGGGCGCCAGGCGACCGACCCACGCCGCACCGGCTCATTGTGGTCTCTGGCGCGCCTCGCCGGCCGCTACCCCACTGCGCCCAAGATCCACCTCATGACCCGAGAGGGCGAACCGCGCTCGGTGATCGAGGGTCTCCATGCCCGCGGCCAGTGTTTCGTCTCGCTGACACGGGGTGAAGGCTTCGGCCTCACTCCATTCGAGGCCGGCGCAAGGGGCGTGCCGGCGATCGTCACCGGCTGGAGCGGTCCCCTCGACTATCTCGGTCCCGACTACCCGTACCTCGTCGACTACGACCTCGTGCCGATGTCCGACGACGACCCCGACGGCTGGTTGGAACTGTCCCCCGATCGGCGGTGGGCACGGCCCGACGTCGCCCATGCCGGCGCGCTGATGCGGCGTGTCGCTGAGAATCCCGACGAGGCACTGCGGGTCGGCGCCGAGTTGCGCGAACGGATCCGGGCGGATTTCTCGGCGGATGTGGTCGTCTCGCGGCTGCTCGCCGCGATCGACACCTGAACGACCCGCCCTCAGGCGACGATGTCGGGGTGGCGGGCGAGGACGCTCTTGAAGAGCGCCTGGAACGACGTGTAGCCCGCCGTGCGGGTGCCGACCTGCTCGCGGGTGTGCACGGCGACGTCGTGGTCGAGCACGTGGTAGGTCCGCCCGGACGCCTCGAGCATCAGCTGGTCCCGGCACAACTGGTCGAACATCACGAACCAGAACACGGCCTCGTCTACCGTCTCCCCGACGCCGATGTGGCCGTGGTTGGCGAGGATGCACACCTTGTAGCCGGCCGGATCCCCGGTGGGCTCCGCCAGAGCTTCCGCGATCCGCTCGCCCTCTTCGCCGAGCACCACGCCGCTGTAGTCATCGAACAGTGCCTGTGACTCGTAGAAGGCGCACGCGTCCTGACTCGTCGGCTCGACCCGCCGCCTGAAGGCCGAGAAGGGCCGCGCATTGGGGGCGTGGGCGTGACAGGCGCCGTCCAGGTGTGGGAATCGGCGGTGGATCGCTGCGTGGATGGCGAACGCCGCGTTGTTCAACGGCAGCTCCCCCTCGAGGATCTGGCCGCCGTGGTCGACGCAGAGCAGGTCAGCGACCGTCACACGGTCGAACGGGAGGTTGATGGGATTCACCCAGAACCGGTCGGCGAACTCCGGGTCCCGCACGGTGATGTGACCCGCGACGGCGATCCCGGTCTGCAGACCGAGGTCTGCCAGCAAGCGCAGCCCGCCGACAAGGCGCTGCTTGCGGTGTCTGCGGGCGTCGGCGGGATCGTCGAAGGAGGGCGGGACGAACGACTCGAGGTTGTTCAGGACGCGCTCGTCGATCGCGACGACGTCCGACTTCAGTTCCGGCCTGTCGTCGGCATCGCTCACCACCCCGAGACTACGCGACGCGCCGCCTCGAGGCGGCGCTCAGGCCTCGTCCGCACTGCATAGCGCGGCGATCAGTTCGGGATCACCGGGGCATCGGGCCGGGGCGTGGTGGTAGGCGGCCCAGTCCACGACGAGTCCGGCCGAACCGGCCCTGCGCAGCGCGGCCGCGCCGATGACGTCGTGACGGGCGTAGCGGCCCACCCGGCGGCGCCAGGAGCACGGGGGGTCGTCGATGGCGTCCGCCGGATCGTCCCCGAGTTCGGCCCAGATATCGAGACGGCGCTCCCCCACCAGCGCGGCGACGAGGGTGGCCCCCACCCGCCCGGACGTGCCGAGGCCCGCCGCCAACTTGCCGACATCGTGCAGCGCGGCCGCGACGACGACCTCGTCGGTGGCCCGCTCCCCGAGATCGGAGACCACCGACGCCACTCCAGCCACCCCGTGAAGCCTGTCGACCGGCGACAGGCGCTGGTGGAGCGCCCGCTCGGCGGGTGACATCGCCGCTACGACACGTTCCTCGGCATCGGGATCGGTACCGCCGGGCCACAACGACCAGAAGAACCGCCGGATCAGGTGGCGCGGACCCCCGAGACGACTCATCGGCCCTTCGCCCGTGGATGAGCCGACGCATACACCGACCAGAGGTGATCCGTCGTCACCTTCGTGTAGATCTGCGTGGTCGTGATCGACGCGTGCCCGAGGAGTTCCTGAACGGTGCGGATGTCGGCTCCCCCCTCCAGCAGGTGGGTGGCGAAGCTATGGCGGAGTACGTGCGGCGACAGTTTCGCGCCGAGGCCGACCTTCGCCCCGTGCTTCTTGACGACACCCCACGCTCCCTGACGGCTGAGCCGTCCACCCCGTTGGTTGAGGAACACGGCCTCGGAGTCGTCGCGGGACCGCCACCGTCGAGGCTCGAGCTCGGAGCGACCGCCGGGCTCGAGCCACGAGATCAGGGCCCGCATCGCCATGCGACCGACGGGCACGATGCGCTCCTTCGAACCCTTTCCCAGAACGCGCATCAGTGCCGCCTCGAGGTCCACGTCGGTCAACGACAGGCCGACCAGCTCGGAGATCCGCACGCCCGTGCCGTAGAGCATCTCGAGGATGGCCCTGTCCCGCCGGGCGGGCCCGTCATCGCCCTCGACCGCGTCGATCAGCGAGAAGACCTCGGCGGTCGTCAGCGCCTTCGGCAGTCCCGCCGGTACGCGTGGCATCTCCACGGCCGCCCCCGGGTCGTCGGCCCGGATCCCGTCCACGGCGCAGAACCGGTGCATCCCCCGCACCGAGACGAGAGTCCGCGCCACCGACGAGCGGGCCCTGCCCTCGCTCTCGAGGCGGCGGACGAACGCGATGATCCCCTCGGGATCGACGGTGGCCACGGTCTCGCCGATGTCGTCGAGATGCGCCGCGTAGGCACGCAGGTCACGTCTGTAGGCGGCGATCGTGGCGGGCGCACGACCCTTCTCCACGGTCAGCCACACCAGGTACTCCTCAGCCTCGGCCGGCAGGAGCGCCTCGTCGGTGTCAGACACGCCCGAGCGTGAGCAGCAACCCGATGATCGACTTGCCGTCGCTGATCTCGCCCTCCTCGATCATGTTCGGGACCGATGCCAGCGGGACCCTCTCGATGGTCATGTGCCGCTCCTCGGCACCCTGCAGGTCGGCCTCACCGAACGTCAGCCCCGTCGCCAGGAACAGATGCGAGAGTTCGTCACAGAAGCCCGGGGAGTTGTGGAAGACACACAGCGGCACGAGCGACGCAGCCGTCGCACCGATCTCCTCGGCCAGCTCACGGGCAGCGGTGACCTCGGGCGGTTCGCCCTCCACGTCACGCTTCCCGGCGGGAATTTCGAGGATCTCGGCGTCGATGGGCGCCCGGTACTGGCGGATCATCACGACCTCGTCGCCGTCGAGGGGGACGACGACGACCGCACCGGGATGGCGGACCGCCTCGCGCTCGACCGTGTCACCGTCAGGTGTCTCGTAGCGGCCCGACGTGACCGAGATGACGGGACCGGTGTGGACGACCTCTTCGGAGAGGCGTCGGAAGCCCCCGGGCACGGGATGTCAGTTCCGGGCGGCCGACGGTTCGTCGACCTCGATGAGCCGCGGGTTGCGGCCCGAGGCGCGGTCGATCGCCGCTCCGATGAACGCGCGGAACAACGGCGCCGGGCGGTCGGGGCGGCTCTTGAACTCGGGATGCGCCTGGGTGCCGATCCAGAACGGGTGACCGGCCAGTTCCACGAACTCCACGAGGCGTCCGTCGGGCGACGTACCCGAGCACACGAATGCCCCGTCGTCGAAACGTCCGCGGTAGCGCGGGTTGAACTCGTAGCGGTGGCGGTGCCGTTCCGAGATCACGGCGTGCCCGTAGATCTCCGCGACCTGGGACCCCTCGGCGAGCTCAGCCACGTAGGCGCCGAGGCGCATGGTCCCGCCGAGGTCCGTGACGTCGCGCTGGGACTCCATGAGGTCGATGACCGGGTTGGGCGTCTGAGGGTCGAACTCGGTGGAGTTGGCGCCGGTGAGTCCGAGCACGTTGCGGCCGTAGTCGACCGTCATCGCCTGCATTCCGAGGCACAGCCCGAGACACGGGACGCGGTTCTCGCGGGCGAACCGGGCCGCGGCGACCTTGCCCTCCACGCCCCGTACCCCGAATCCGCCCGGGATGACGATGCCGTCGAGTCCTCTCAGTCGTCCCGCGGCCAGCAGACCCTCGACCTCTTCGGCCTGGATCCATTCGACTTCGACGCGGGCCCCGTGGTGGATCCCGCCGTGGTTCAGTGCCTCGACCACCGACAGGTAGGCGTCCACGAGGCTCACGTACTTGCCGATCAGGCCGATGCGGACGTCCTTGTCGGCGGCGTTGCGGCGGTCGTTCAGGGCGACCCAGTCGTCGATGTCGAGCGGCTGGTCGAACCCCAGAAGATCGCAGACGACCTGGTCGAGTCCCTCATCGTGGAGGGTCAGGGGGATCTCGTAGAGGCTCGCCGCGTCCGCGGCGTTCACGACGGCCTCGATCGGCACGTCACACAACGACGAGATCTTGCGTCGCAGGTCGTAGCTGATGGGCCGGTCACTGCGGCACACGATGGCGTCGGGCTGGATACCCCGGGCACGCAACTCCGTCACCGAGTGCTGGGTGGGCTTCGTCTTCTGCTCGCCGGAGGGGCCGATGAACGGCACCAGCGTCACGTGGATGTAGAAGACGTTCGCACGCCCCACGTCGAGGCGGAACTGTCGGATGGCCTCGAGGAAGGGAAGGATCTCGATGTCGCCGACGGTGCCACCGATCTCGGTGATGACGACATCGGTCTCATCACCCCCGAGGCGGGTGATCCGACGCTTGATCTCGTCGGTGATGTGCGGGATGACCTGGACGGTGGAACCGAGGTAGTCCCCGCGCCGTTCGGCCGCGAGAACCGACGAGTAGATGGACCCGGTGGTCGCGTTCGACGCCCGTGTCAGGTTCTCGTCGATGAAGCGTTCGTAGTGACCGAGATCGAGGTCCGTCTCGCCGCCGTCGTCGGTGACGAAGACCTCGCCGTGTTCGAACGGGTTCATCGTGCCGGGGTCGACGTTGATGTACGGGTCCAGCTTCTGCATGGTGACCCGCAGGCCGCGCGATTTCAGGAGTCGCCCGAGCGAGGAGGCCGTCAGCCCCTTACCCAGCGAGCTGGCCACGCCGCCCGTGACGAAGATGTGCTTGGTCACGGAACCCGACCCTACCGGTACGACGTCGGCGGCGGCGCGGATGATCAGCGACTCCCGCGTTCTGATGCGGCTGCGGCGACGAGTTCGGCGGCGTGGCTGCGCGCCGTCGACGAGTCCGGCGAGCCCGACAGCATCCGCGAGAGCTCGATCACGCGACCCTCGTCGTCGAGCGACGCGACCTCCGTGCGGGTATGGGTGCCGTCGTCCACCTTGGTGACCGACAAGTGCCGGTCGGCGAACGCTGCCACCTGGGGCAGATGGGTGACGACGAGGACCTGCCGATCCACGGCGAGGCGTGCGAGCGCCCGACCGATCGCGGTGGCGGTTCGACCACCGACCCCCGCGTCGACCTCGTCGAAGACGACTGTCGGTGAGACGACGCTGCTCACCAGTTGGACGGCGAGCATGGTCCGCGACAGTTCGCCGCCCGACGCGACCTTGGTCAGCGACGCGAGCGGCGCCCCCGAGTTGACTGCCAGGCGGAACTCGACATCCGCGCCCGCCTCGCCGTCGACGGACACCTCGAAGCGGGCGTTGGCCATCGCGAGCTCGCCCAGCACATCGACCACCGCGGACGCGAGTCGAGGCGCCGCGGCGCGGCGCGCTGCCGCGAGCTCCCCGGCCAGACGATGCTCCTCGGCCTCGAGGCGTTCCACCTCGGCATCGATGGCGGCCGCCCGTGCGGTACGGGCCTCGAGCTCGGTGAGGCGCTCAGCCGCCGATTCGCGGTAGGCGAGGACGTCGGCCAGCGTCGGCCCGTACTTTCGCCGGAGTTCGGAGAGACGGTGGCGGCGCGCGGTCATCTCGGCGAGTTGCTCGGGATCCTCGACGATCTGTTCCGCCGCAGCTCTCAGCTCCCGACCGAGATCCGCCACCTCGTCCGCGACGGCTGCCAGCCGGGTGGCGACCGCCTCGAGCGCGGCGTGCTGTGACACCTCCGACAACGCACCGGCCAGGGCCTCCCCGGCTGCACCGTCGGTACTCAGGGTCTCAGCGAGACGCTCGGCGGCATCACGCGACGCCGCCGCGGACGCCAGGAGCAGTTCGCTCTCCGCGAGGCGCCGGTCCTCGTCGAGGTCCACGATGGCGGCCTCGTCGATCTCGGTGATCTGGAACCGGTGAAGGTCCTCCTCACGGGCCCTGGCCTGCTCGTCGCCGCCCAGCGCGTCGCGCTCGCGGTCAGCGGCCGCCCGTGCCGCACGGGCCGCACGCCACGGACCCGGGTCGATGTCGCCGAAGCTGTCGAGAGCACGACGCTGCTCCGACGGCCGCATCAGCCGCTGATGGCCGTGTTGACCGTGCAGGTCCACCAGGCCGTCGGTCAGCTCGCCCAGTGCCTCGCTCGACGCGAGGCGGCCGTCGAGATACGCCCGCGACCGCCCCTGCGCGGGCACCACCCGGCGGATCACGAGCTCGTCACCATCCGCGACGACCAGGCGGCACTCGACCTCAGCCGCATCGGCACCGGGACGCACGAGCTCCGCGTCGGCGCGTGCACCCAGTGCCAGGGCGAGAGCGTCGGTCAACAGGGTCTTTCCCGCCCCGGTCTCACCGGTCAGGGCCGTCAGGCCCGAGTCGAGGACGACCGAGGCCTCCTCGATGACTCCAAGGTCGCGGACGACCAACTCGACGAGCACGTGACCCTCCCGGGCTACCGGTCGTTCAGACCGAACTTCGACTTGAGGATCCCCTGGAAGTCCCGGGTTCCGAAGGTGACGAGCCTGGCGGACTTCACCGCACCGGTGACCGTCACCGCGTCACCGGGTTCCAACACTCCCCCCGCCTGGCCGTCCAGCGCGAGTTGGCACGGGCGGTCGTCGATCACCTCGATCCGCAGCCGGCTGGCGGGTTCGAGCACCAGGGTCCGATCGAAGAGCATGTGGGGGGCCACCGCGGTCAGCAGCAACGCACGGTGGGTGGGCGCGACGATCGGGCCGCGCGCGGACATCGAATAGGCCGTGGAACCGGTGGGGGTGGCCACGATGAGCCCGTCGGCGGCGTAGGTCGTGAAGAAGCGGCCGTCGATGCTCACGGCCAGATGCACGGTGCGCCCCGATTCGATCTTCTCGACCACGCTCTCGTTGAGGACCCGCACCGGGTCCTCGGCGATTCCGGCCCGTTCGACCGTCACTGCGGCGCGCATCCGCTCCTCGATCTGGTGGTCGCCGGCCCACACACGCGACAGCGCGTCGGTGACGTCAGCCGGATCGACCTCGGTGAGGTAGCCGAGGCTCCCGAAGTTGACGCCCAGAACGGGGACGTCGTCATCCGCGACGAGGTCGATCGCCCGAAGCATCGAGCCGTCACCGCCGAGGCTCACCGCCAGTTCCGCCCGTCGACCGATCTCGTCCTCGTCGCAGGCGAACTCACCGAGCCCGGCGATCTCGGCGTCGGGGCCGGTGACCAACACCGTGCGATCGTGCGCGCGCAACCACCCGACGAGGTCCCGGGCCACGTCGGCGGCCTCGGGACGCTCCTGGTGGACGATCAGCGCGACGGCCATCTGCTCAGGCTATGGCGTCGCTATGACACAGGTCTGCGATGTCGCACCCACGGGCCGGTTCCCCGCGGCGGAAGCAGACGAGGAACTCGACGTTGCCGGCGCCGCCGGTCACGGGTGAACGGATCGCGCCGCGAACCCCGAACCCGTTGCGCGCGGCCTCGGCGACGACCCCGTCGAGGGCCTCGCGCCACAGACCGGGCTCGGTGATGACGCCCCGTCCGCGGGAGACAGCGGCCTTCCCCACCTCGAACTGGGGTTTCACGAGCGTCACCAGGTCACCCGCGCCGTCGACGAGTCCGCTGAGGGCCCCGAACACCGTGCGCAGTGAGATGAACGACACGTCACACACGACGATCGGCGCGGGGCCGCCCCACGGCCCGGGGTCGAACCCACGGACGTCGCGCTTCTCGAGCGACGTGACCCGTTCGTCGGACCTGAGCCGTTCGTGGAGTTGGGCGGTTCCCACGTCGACCGCGATCACCGCGGCGGCCCCGTGTTGGAGCAGACAGTCGGTGAACCCGCCGGTGGACGCGCCGACGTCGATGCAACGCCGACCCGCCACCTCGATGGCGAAGGCCTCGATGGCCGCCTCGAGCTTCGTCCCACCGCGACCCACGTAGCGCTCGGGTTCGGACGCGAGAACGATCGCGTCGGCGGGATCCACCTGGCTCGCCGGCTTCGCCGCGGGTGAGCCGTTGACGAGGACCGCCCCGTCGTCGATCAGGCGGCGCGCGGCGTCGCGGCCCGACGCCAGTCCACGCCGGACCAGTTCCGCGTCGAGACGTCGGCGAGCGGCCACTGGCCGCAGGCTAGGGCGTCTAGCGTCGGAGCCGTGATCCCCCTCAAGGACGAGAATCCGGCTCATCGGATTCTGGCGGGGGTGAGGGTGTCGAGTAGGTCCCAGTTGGGTCGGCCGGCGTAGAGCAGGGCTCGGATCCGGTAGTTGCGGAACTTCCGGAATCCGAAGCCGATCCGCTTGATGCGCTTGATCAGGTTGT